>VXRC01000035.1 GCA_009838645.1 Gemmatimonadota bacterium
AAGAGACCGCCCCCGGGGCCGCCCGCCCCACCCTCACCACCCGGATCGTCCGGAGCCCCTGGGTCGTCAGGAGCGACCGCGCCGCCCGGTCACGACTGCGCGTCGTGCGCGCTGCAGGAAAACCTGGTGCAGATGGGCGTTACACTGGACCGATGGGACTATGTCATCGCCCTGGCGGGGAACCCGAACGTGGGAAAGAGCACGGTCTTCAACGCCTTGACCGGACTGAAGCAGCATACGGGGAACTGGCCCGGGAAGACGGTGAACCGGGCCGAAGGCGGCTTCGAGTTCAACGGCAGCAGGTACAAGATGATCGACCTGCCCGGCACGTATTCCCTGCTGTCGGCGTCCATCGACGAGGAGATCGCCCGGGACTTCATCCTCTTCGGACGCCCCGACTGTACGTTGATCGTCGTCGACGCCACCATGCTCGAGCGCAATCTCAACCTCGTGCTCCAGGTGCTGGAGATCACGGAAAGAGCGGTGGTCTGCCTGAACCTGATGGACGAGGCCGCGCGCAAGGGGATCTCGGTGGATCACCGTTCGCTCTCCCGGGAACTGGGCGTGCCGGTCGTGCCCGTGTCGGCCCGGAAGAAGGAAGGACTGGGCCTTTTGATGCGCACGGTCGCCGACGTGATCCAGGGCGAGATCAAGAACGCGCCGCGGCGCATAACGGGCAACGACGAACTCGACCGGACGGTGGATTCAATCACGGGCATGCTTCAAGCATCCTATCCGGACCTGCCGAACCCCCGCTGGATCGCCTTCAGGCTGCTCGACGGCGACTACCGGGTGCGCCGGGCCCTGGAAACGGGCGAATTCAGCCGGATGGGCATCCAGGCCGGTGCAATGGACGGGAAATGAAATCATGAGCGAGACTTCGACAAAAACCACGGCCGGCGAGGACATTCTCGGACGGGTCGAGGAGTTGCAACGAGGCCTGGATGGATCGTACCGGGATGAAATCGTCGAGGCCATCTACCAGGATGCCGAGGCCATCACCCGGAAGGTGGTCCGCACCGACGAAACGGCCTCCTATCCCTGGGACCAGAAGCTGGACCGCATCGTGACCTCGAGGATCTGGGGCCTGCCGTTCATGGCCCTGCTCCTGGGTGTCGTCTTCTGGGTCACCATATCGGGCGCCAACGTGCCCTCCTCCATGTTGGCCGAAGGACTGTTCTGGCTGGGTGCGCGCGGCGTCGAGTTTTTCGATTGGTTGGGCATGCCCTGGTGGGTCACCGGGTTCATCTGGCACGGCGTATACCGGGGGCTGGCCTGGGTGATCGCCGTCATGCTGCCGCCCATGGCGATCTTCTTTCCCATATTCACCATACTGGAAGACCTGGGATACCTCCCCCGCGTGGCCTTCAACGTCGACGCCCTGTTCAAAAAGGCGGGCGCCCACGGCAAGCAGGCCCTCACCATGAGCATGGGACTGGGCTGCAACGCGGCCGGGGTCGTGGCCTGCCGTGTCATCGATTCGCCCCGGGAGCGGCTGATCGCCATCCTCACCAACAACTTCATGCCCTGCAACGGTCGGTGGCCCACGCTGATCATACTCGCGACCCTGTTCGTGGCGGCGGCCTTCCCGCCGGCCTTCGCGGCCATGGCCGCGGCGGGCTCCCTGGTCCTCATCGTCCTGATCGGCGCCGCGACGACCCTGCTGGTGTCGGCCGTACTGTCCCGGTCCTTCCTCAGGGGCGAAGCCAGCAGCTTCACGCTGGAACTCCCGCCCTACCGGCGTCCCAGCATCCTGCGCGTGCTCTACACCTCGCTGATCGACCGGACGATCTTCGTATTGTGGCGGGCGGTGGTCATGGCCGTGCCGGCGGGCGGCGTGATCTGGCTGCTGAGCAACATCCACGCCGGGGGACAGAGCCTGACGGTCTGGGTCTCGCAGTGGCTGGAACCCGTGGGACGGGCCATCGGTCTCGACGGCGTGATCCTGCTGGCCTACATCATCGCCATACCCGCCAACGAAATCGTGGTCCCGACCATCATCATGGCCTATACCGGCGCGGGCATGATGATCGAACTGGACACGATGGCGGAACTGCAGCATCTCCTGGTGAACCAGCAGGGATGGACGCTCCTCACCGCCGTCTGCCTGATGCTCTTCTCCCTGCTGCACAACCCCTGTTCGACCACCATGTGGACGGTCTACCGGGAAACCAGGAGCGTGAAGTGGACCGTGGTGAGCGGCCTCATGCCCCTGGCCATCGCCTTCCTCCTGCTCTTCATCGTCGCCCAGACCGCCTACTGGATCATGGGGCTGGCGGGATGGTGAGCAGGTAGCCTTTCTCCTTCAACACCGCTACGACGCGTGAAACGGAACGGTCCACCGGGTCGGTCTCGGACGCGACCTTCACCGCCGGGTCAAGCGGCCTTTCGTAGGGGTAGTCCACGCCGGCGAGATTGCGCAGCAGACCCCGGTCCGATTTGACGTAACAGCCCGTGGTATCGTGCTTCCGGCACCAGTCCAGCGATGCGTCGACGAAGACTTCTACGTACCGGTCGGCTCCGATCCGCTCGGCCACCTGGCGGCGACCTTCTTCGCTCGGCGAGATGAAGGAGGCGACGACGATGAGACCTGCGTCGTTGAGCACACGGGCGCACTCGGCCACGCGCCGCAGGTTCTCGGCCTGGTCTGCCGCCGAGAAGCCCAGGTCCCGGCTGAGCCCGCTGCGGACGACCGAACTGTCCAGCACCACCACCGAGTATCCCTCCTCGTACAGCGCCGCCTCGAGTCCGAAAGTGACGGCCGACTTGCCCGATCCCACCAGTCCCGTGATCCAGATCGTGCAGGGCTTCTGCCCATAACGCGCAATCCGCCGGTCCGGGTCCACCAGGCTGGACCGCTTCGACGTGGAGGCCCGGGGCTTGGAACCGGCGTCCACGTCCATGGGCACGCGGTCTTCCGGCAGCCGGTCGATGATCATGCCCGCAGCCACGGTATGGTTGGTCAGGTAGTCCACCAGGATGAAACTCCCGGTCAGCCGGTTGTTCTGGTACGCGTCGTGGAAGAGGGGCCGGTTCGAGGTCAGGGCCACGCGGCCGATATCGTTCAGCGTAAGACGTGAAACATCGACTTTGTGCAGCGTATCGACGTCGATCCGGTAGTCGACGTGATCGATGCTCACGCGTGCGGACTGCGTGGTCTGCTTGATCAGGTAGTGACGGGACGGCTCCATGGGCACCTCGCCCATCCAGACCATCATGGCTTCGAACCGTCGGTCCACGTGGGGCAGGTTCTTCGGATGGACGATCATGTCGCCCCGGCTTATGTCCACCTCGTCCTCCAGCTGCAGCGAAACGGACATGGGCGGATAGGCCTCATCGAGGTCGCCGTCGAAACTGGACACGGACTTCACCCGCGTCCGGTTCTGCCCGGGCAGGACCAGCACTTCATCCCCGGGCCGGACCACGCCGGACAGCACCGAACCCGCGTAGTACCGCGCGTTCTGATGAGGGCGGATGACGTACTGCACGGGGAAGCGCAGGTCCACCAGGTTGCGGTCGGTCAGGAACTGCACGTCCTCCAGGATATCCAGCACGGTCTGCCCGTGGTACCACGGCATGCGGCCGCTCTTCTCCACCACGTTGTCGCCGAGGAGGGCGCTTACCGGGACGAGCCGGATATCGCTCACGTTCAGCTTGGCGGCGTAGTCCAGGAAGACACGGCGGATGTCGTCGAAAACCGCTTCGCTGTAATCGACCATGTCCATCTTGTTCACGGCGACGACGAGGTGCTGGATGCCGAGCAGGGACGTGATGAAGGCGTGGCGGCGGGTCTGCGTCAGCACGCCGTTGCGCGCGTCGACGAGCACGATCGCCAGGTTGGCGCCGGACGCGCCGGTCGCCATGTTCCGCGTGTACTGTTCGTGGCCCGGGGTGTCGGCGATGATGAACTTCCGCTTCGGCGTCGAGAAATAGCGGTAGGCCACGTCGATGGTGATGCCCTGCTCCCGCTCGGCCTTGAGGCCGTCCAGCAACAGGGCCAGATCGGGCGCTTCGTCCTTGCGGGACAACTTCCTGAGGGAGGCGAGGTGGTCCTCGTAGATGTTCTTCGAGTCGGCCAGGAGCCTGCCGATCAGCGTGGACTTGCCGTCGTCCACGCTGCCCGCCGTACTGAAGCGCAGCAGTTCCTTTTCTTCGTTCTGGGTCAAAAAAGCCTGGATGTCGGTCATATCAAGTTGCGCTGCCGGTCGAAGAGCCGAACCGCCGTCTCAGCGGCCGAACCGCCGTCTCAGCGGCCGATCCGCCGCTTCGGTGGCCGGACCGCCGCTTCGGTGGCCAATCCGGCTTCAGAAATAGCCCTCCCGTTTCTTCAACTCCATCGACCCTTCCTGGTCGTGATCGATGATGCGTGTGGAACGTTCCGATATGCGCTCCACCATCATTTCCTCGATGATCTCTTCGACAGATGTCGCGGTGGATCTAACGGCTCCGGTGCAGGGCGAGCAACCCAGCGTGCGGAACCGGCATATCATGGCGCGGGGGGTCTCGCCGGGCAGCACGCGGGCCTGCCCCTCCACGGGGATCAGCTGCTCCCCCCGGACCACGACCTCGCGCTCCCGGGCAAAATAAAGGGGTACGACCGGGATGTTCTCCCGGTGGATGTACATCCAGACGTCCAGCTCGGTCCAGTTGGATAGGGGGAAGACCCGGATGGACTCCTCCTGGCCGATGCGGCAGTTGTACAGGTTCCACAGTTCGGGCCGCTGGTTCTTCGGATCCCACTGGCCGAAGCGGTCCCGGAAGGAGAAGAACCGTTCCTTGGCCCGCGATTTCTCCTCCTCGCGCCGGGCGCCGCCCAGCGCGGCGTCGAAGCGCCCTTCCCTGAGCCCGTCGAGCAGGGCCTGCGTCTTAAGCAGTCCGCAGCACCTTTGCGTGCCCAGGTCGTAGGGATTGGCGCCTTCGGCGATGGCTTCCTCGTTGCGGTGGACGATCAGGTCCGCCTCGTATTCCTCGGCCATGCGCCTTCGGAAGTCGTACATCTCCTCGAACTTGTACCCGGTGTCCACGTGCATGAGCGGGAAGGGCAGTTTCTGCGGATAGAAGGCCTTGCGCGCGAGGTGCAGCATGACCGAGGAATCCTTGCCGACCGAATACAGCATGACGGGCCGCTCGAATTCCGCGGCGACCTCGCGCATGACGTGGATGCTCTCGGCTTCGAGCTGCATCAGGTGTGAGATGGAATAACGAGGCATGAAAGGATCTACAGACAGGGTGCGATGTGGTCCATGACCATCTTCTCGGATTCCGCGGCCGTCAGCCGCGAGGTGTCGATGCGCAATTCCGGTGATTCCGGTGCTTCGTAGGGATCGTCAAGTCCGGTAAACCCGCTGATCTCGCCCCGCCTCGACCTGGCGTACAGTCCCTTTACGTCCCGGGACTCGCACACTGCCAGGGGCGTGGACAGGTGCACTTCGATGAAACGCACGCAGCGCTGCCGTACTTCCTCCCGGGCTTCCCGGTAAGGCGAAATGAGCGACACGATCGTGCAGATGCCGTTTCGCTCGAGGACCGATGCCAGGTAGCCGACGCGGGCGATGTGGGCCATGCGACCGGGTCTGTCGAACCCCGTGCCGGGAAAAACGGCCCGGATTTCATCTCCGTCCAGCCGTTCCGCCTTGATCCCGCCCTCAAGCAGGCGTCGGTGGATCCGGTCCGCGATCGTGCTCTTTCCCGATCCGGACAACCCGGTGAACCACAGGACAAAGGGTTTCTTCGCTTCGCGCGGTCTGTCCCCCACGCCTCGTCTCCCGCGTTGCCTCCGCCAGGTCGGCGGGCCGTCGATCAATCTGGGTCGCCTGGTCCACCTGGTTACCCCCATCTGTCGCCACCCAGTGCATTCCGTCTACGGCGCATACCATATAATGCAGCCGCGAACGAATTGCAACATATATATGAATTGGGCCGCAAGGGTTTAT
This sequence comes from Gemmatimonadota bacterium, assembly GCA_009838645.1. Lineage (NCBI taxonomy): Bacteria > Pseudomonadati > Gemmatimonadota > Gemmatimonadota bacterium. The sequence goes on from VXRC01000035.1 coordinate 5,934, forward strand.
TTCGCGGGCTGTCCAACCATGAAATGCCTTGACGGAAACGGCGGATGTTCCGAGTTTCTTCTGTGTTCGACGTCCGTCCGGTTAGGCGCATGACAGGGATCGCCGCCATCGCCCGGCAGGAGGTTTTCTTGCGATCAGCCATGGCCATGCTCGTGTTTGTATTCGTCTCCGCGGCGCTGGTATCGAGTTGCGCCTCAGCGCCGAAGCCGCAGCATCCGTCCCTGGAAACCCCCGTACCCCTCCAGTGGACCGCCGCGCCGTCGGAAGGCGGTATCATCGATGAGCGCTGGTGGTCGGATTTCAGCGACTCCCGGCTGGACGGGCTCATCGACGAAGCCCTCTCCCGCAATTTCGAACTCAAGTCGGTCACCGGCCGAATGCAGGCCGCGCGGGCCCAGGCACGGATCGTAGGCGCCCCCCTGCTGCCCCAGGTCAGCCTGGATTTCAACCGTACCAGGACACGCCGGAATTTCATCGGATTCCCGATCCCCGGCGGGAACGGCGGTGTGCTGAAGACGACGTCGACGAACTACGGCGTATCGACGAATATCAACTGGGAGATCGACCTGTGGGGCCGGCTGAGCGATGACAAGGCGGCCGCGCTGGCGGATCTGCAGGGTACGCAGGCAGACCTCTATGGCGTCCGGTCGTCCGTGGCCGGTCAGACCGCCAAGGCGTGGTTCGCCGCCATAGAAGCCCGCCGCCAACTCGATCTGGCCCGGGCGACGAGAGATAATTTCAGCGAGGTGAACGAACGGATCGAGAACCGGTACGCGCGCGGACTCAGACCCGCCCTCGACCTCCGCCTTTCGCTGGCCAACGTGGCTGCGGCCGAGGCCGTCGTCCTCCAGCGGATGCAGGCCTTCGACGGCGTCGTCCGGCAGCTCGAGATCCTGCTCGGGAGGTATCCTTCGGCCGAACTCGCCATCGCTTCAGACCTACCCCCCGTACCCTCGACCGTGCCGGCCGGACTGCCCGCCGATCTCATCGCGCGCCGGCCGGACCTGATGCTGGCCGAGCGGCAACTCGCCGCGGCCGGCGCCCGTATCGGCGTAGCGAAGAAGGCGCGGTACCCGGCCATACGCCTGACCGGTTCGGGCGGGACGTCCACCGCCGCGCTGACCGACCTCCTCGATGGCGATTTTATCGTCTGGAGCCTCGTGTCCAGTCTGCTGCAACCGCTGTTCCAGGGTGGACGGCTCAGTGCGGGCGTGGACCTGGCGGAGGCCAACAGGGACCAGGTCCTGGCAAACTTCGCGGACCGGGCCCTGCGCGCCTACGGGGAGGTGGAAACCGCCCTGGCGGCGGACGGGCTTCTCCGGCGGCGCGAAGCCGCGCTCCTGGAAGCGACGACGCAGGCGGCGGCCGCCCGTGAACTGGCGGAATCGCGTTACCACGGCGGACTGAGCGACGTGATCACCATGCTGGACGCCCAGCGGCGGGCCTTCGATTCCGAGGGACAGTACCTGGCCGTGCGGCGTCAACGGCTGGACGCCCGGGTAGACCTCTACCTGGCGCTGGGCGGCGGATTCGAACGAATGGCAACGGAGACCGCCGATATAAAAGATATAGGTGATTTACAGGAGTAGAGGATGAACAAGTGGCTTAGAATATCCCTTCCGCTGGCCATTGTCGCGGGATCGGTGCTGATCATGGTCTTCCTGGTCCGTAGCCGGCCCGTGGTGGAAAGCAGGATGCCGGACGTCCCGCCTCCGCTGGTTCGCACGGCCGTCGCGACGCTGGACACGGTCCGGCTCACGGTACGGTCCCAGGGCGCGGTGATGCCCAGGACCGAGAGCGCGCTTTCGGCCGAGACGGACGGTCAGATCGTCTTCGTATCTCCTTCTTTCGTTCCCGGCGGGTTCTTCGAAAGAGACGAGTTGCTGGTGCGCCTCGACCCGCGCGACGCGGAACTGGCGGTCACGCGTGCCGCCGCGGATACGGCCCGGTTCGCCACCGCGCTGCAGATCGAGCAAGAGGAAGCCCGCCTCGCCGAGGACGAATGGCGCCGGCTGGGATCGGGCGCACCCATGCCGCTTGTCCTGAGAGAACCTCAACTGGCCCAGGCCCGGGCCAACCTGGAAGCGTCCGTCGCGGCGCTTCAGCAGGCGAAGCTCAACCTGGAACGAACGGAGATCCGCGCGCCGTACGCCGGCAGGGTAAGGAAGAAGAATGTGGACGTGGGCCAGTTCCTCCGGCGTGGCGAAGCGTTGGCGACCATCTACGCCATCAACTACGCCGAGATACGGCTGCCCATTCCCGATGAAGAACTGGCATTCTTCGACACGCCCATGCAGTTCCGCGGCGAGATGGCCCGCGCCGCGGGGCCCCCGGTCGTGATCAGCGCCGAATTCGCCGGCCGCCTGCACCGGTGGGACGGCACGGTGGTCCGCATGGAAGGCGAGATCGACCCCATGAGCCGGATGGTCTACGCGGTGGCCAGAATCCAGAATCCTTACGGACGGGGCGCGAATCCCGACCGGCCGCCCCTGGGCATCGGCATGTTCATCGAGGCCGAGATCCTGGGCAAGCGCTATCCCGATGTGGCGGTATTGCCCCGGACGGCCATGCATGGCGAGAACCGGATCGCCGTCATCGATGACGAAAACCGGCTTCGGTTTCGGCGCGTCGAGATCCTCAGGATAGCGTCCGACCAGGTTTACATCCAAAGCGGGATCGAGGCCGGCGAACGCGTCTGCCTGTCCGCTCTGGAAACCCAGGTGGACGGCATGGAAGTGCGGGTACTCGAATCGAGTTCGTCCGGAGCCGTCGTACAGGATGAGGAAGGCACGGGCAGATGAACTACGTACTGGCCTGGTTCGCACGGAACAACGTGGCGGCCAACCTGCTCATGATGACGATCATCGTGGGTGGACTGCTGATGATATCCCGGCTGAAGGTCGAGATCTTCCCCGAGTTCGAGACCGACATCGTCATCATCACGGTCCCCTACCTGGGCGCGGCGCCGGCCGAAGTGGAAGAAGCGGTATGCGTCCGGGTGGAAGAAGCCATTCAGGACCTGGACGGCATCAAGAAACTCAGTTCCACCGCTTCGGAGGGGGTCGGCAGGATCCAGGTCGAGGTGGATCCCGACGCCGACGCCCGCACGCTGCTCCATGATCTGAAGTCCCGCGTGGACGCCATCGACACCTTCCCGGAGGAAACGGAGAAACCGGTGATCCAGGAGATCATCTTCCGGCGCCAGGTCATCGACGTCGCCGTGGCCGGGCGGCTGGACGAACCGTCCATGAAGCGCCTGGCCGAAGAGATCCGGGAAGACCTGCTGGCCCAGCCGGAGATCAGCCATGTAAACCTGGCGAGCGTCCGTCCGTACGAGATATCGATCGAGGTTTCTGAAGCCGCGCTCCGCCGCTACGGCCTGACGTTCTCCGAGGTCGTCGGCGCCGTGCGGAATTCCTCGCTCGACCTGCCCGGCGGATCGGTGAAGACCCCCGGCGGCGAGATCCTGCTCCGATCGAAGGGACAGGCCCTGGTCGGAGCCGAATTCGACCGGATCGTGCTGCGGTCCCGCTCCGACGGCACGCGGCTTCTCCTCAGCCACGTGGCCCGGGTCGTCGACGGATTCGCGGAAACGGACGTCTTCTCCCGGTTCGACGGAAAACCGGCCGCCCTGGTGAAGGTCTTCCGCGTGGGCAACGAGAACATCCTCGACGTCTCCGGCGCCGTGCATCGGTACGTGGCCGCCAGGCAGGCGGAACTGCCGGACGGCGTCGAGTTGATCACCTGGCAGGACCAGTCCCGGCTCCTCGAAAGCCGGCTCGACCTGATGATCAGAAACGGCCAACTGGGTTTCCTGCTCGTATTCCTCTGCCTGGCCCTGTTCCTGCGCATCCGGCTGGCGTTCTGGGTCGCCCTGGGTATCGTCATCTGCTTTCTCGGCACTTTCTGGATGATGCCGCTGGTGGGCGCTTCCATCAACATGCTCTCGCTTTTCGCCTTCATCATGGTGCTCGGCATCGTGGTGGACGACGCCATCATCGCCGGGGAGAACATCTACGCGCACCAGGAAAAGGGGGTGGAGCCCGCGACGGCCGCGCGGATGGGCGTACAGGAGATCGCCAAGCCCATTACCTTCGCGGTCCTGACGACCATCGTCGCCTTTATGCCCATGTTCTTCGTGGACGGGCTCATGGGGAAATTCTTCGAGATTTTCCCCATCGTGATCATCCTCATGCTGCTTTTCTCCCTGATCGAGTCCCTGCTCATACTGCCCACTCACCTGCGCCACGGTCAACCGAAGAAGAAGGAAAGTCCGCTGCCCCGTACGTTCCTGCTGGTCAGGCCTTTCTACCTCGTACTCTTCTACGCCGACAAGTGGCTGTACGAACTGCAGGACAACGTTGCCCGGCATCTCCGGCGATTCGTGGACGGCGTCTACGTTCCCCTGTTGAAGAAGGCCCTCTCCTGGCGGTACCTCACCCTGTCCATTGGCGTCGGCGCGATCATCCTCACCACCGGGCTCGTGGCCGGCGGCATCCTACGTTTCGTGTTTTTTCCGACCGTGGAGAACGAATTCGTCTCGGCGCACCTTACCCTGGCCGAGGGTACGCCCGCCGAGGTCACCGACCGGTATATCGGGCTGATCGAGGAAAGCGCCGTACTGCTGCAGAGACAGGTCGGCGACGAAATCGCCCGTGACGACCCCGGGAGCGATACCGAGGTCATACGGAACATCATGGCGGCCATCGGCGAACAACCGAACGCCGCCCGGGCGCAGCAGAACGCGGGGGGCATAGTCGGGTCCGCCAGGTCCTCCCACATCGGTGAGGTTGTACTGGGCCTGTCCCCGTCGGAAACCCGGAACATCAGCGGCGAGGAAATCGTGAACCGCTGGCGGGAGCTCATCGGTCCGATTCCCGATGTGGTGGAACTCTCGTTCACCTCCTCCCTGTTCAATGCGGGCGAGGCGATCAACATCGAACTGTCCAGTCCCGATCCCGAAGCGCTGCTGCAGGCGACCGCCGAGTTGAAAGGCACGGTGGCGAATTACGACGGCGTCATGGACGTGGCGGACGATTTCAGGCCGGGTAAGCAGGAGATCAGGCTGAACGTAACGCCCGAAGGAGAGGCCCTCGGCATCACCATGGCGGGGCTGTCCCGGCAGGTCCGGCAAGCCTTCTTCGGTGAAGAAGCCCAGCGGATCCAGCGGGGCCGTGACGACGTCCGCGTGATGGTGCGTTATCCCGAATCGGAAAGGCGGTCCCTGGGCGACATGGAAAACATGCGCGTTCGGACGCCGACCGGCATCGAAGTGCCCTTCTCGCTCGCGGCGCGCGCGGAGATGGGAAGGGGCTATTCCAGCATACGGCGGACGGACCGTAAGCGCGTCATCACCGTCACCGCCGACGTGAACGACGCCGTCGCCAGTTCCAATGACATTCTCAGCGACCTCACGTCGTCGTACTTGCCGTCCCTGATGGCCAGGTACCCAGGCCTGACCTACACCCTGGAGGGACAACAGCGCAACCAGCAGGAGTCCATCGAAAGCCTGAGCTTCGGATTCCTGGTCGCCCTGCTCGTGATCTACGGACTGCTGGCCATCCCCTTCAAGTCCTACGTCCAGCCCATGATCATCATGAGCGTCATCCCCTTCGGCATCGTGGGGGCGGTCTTGGGCCATCTGATCATGGGATTCGCGATTTCGCTGCTCTCCCTCTTCGGCATCGTCGCGCTGTCCGGCGTCGTAGTGAACAACAGCCTGGTGCTGGTGGACTTCATCAACCGCGGGCGAGAACGCGCGGGGCCCGACGCGGACCTGCACGAGATCATCCGCAGTGCGGGGGTCGCCCGGTTCCGGCCCGTGCTGCTGACCTCGATCACGACCTTCGCCGGGCTGATTCCGATCCTGATGGAGAGGAGCCTCCAGGCACAGTTCCTCATCCCCATGGCCATATCCCTCGGATTCGGCGTGCTGTTCGCAACCGCCATCACGCTGATCCTGGTGCCCATCTGCTACTACATCCTCGAAGACGGGCTCGCCGTCCTGTCCAGCGTCCGGAACCGGTTGAGCGGACAGGTCCTGAAGTCGGGCGAAACGGCCGAATCGCCGGCTTCCTGACCGCCCGCCCTCATCGCCCGGGCCGACTCGTCCGGAACATACAAACTCCTTGCCCGTACCCGCGCATTTCCCCATCTTTCAAACAGGTGCGGCAACGCCGGAAGGACCCGGAACCGGGCACTTGCGGCGCATGGAATCCGTGACGGGTCAACGAACAGGGGAACGCCTTGCCCTTCCACGCTGATCTGCATCTCCACTCCCATTACTCGAGAGCGACCAGCAAGAACCTGAACCTGGAGCACCTGTACAAGTGGGCCCAGCTGAAGGGCATCCGCGTGGTGGGCACCGGGGATTTCGTTCACCCGGGCTGGATGGATGAGCTGGAGGAGAAACTGCAACCGGCCGAGGAGGGCCTGTTCCGGCTGAAGCCCGAGTTCGAGAGGACGATGGACGGCCAGGTGCCGGCCGCCTGCCGGGCGCCGGTTCGTTTCATGCTGACGGTCGAGATATCGAACATCTACAAGCGGCTCGGCCGCGTGCGGAAGGTGCATAACATCATCCTGGCGCCTGGATTCGAGGCCGCCAAGTCCCTGCAGGCCCGCCTCGGCGCCATCGGCAATATCCGATCGGACGGACGTCCCATCCTGGGACTGGACTCCCGGGACCTGCTGGAGATCACCCTCGAGACCGACCCGATGGCCTGCCTCATCCCCGCCCACGTCTGGACGCCATGGTTCTCGGCCCTGGGATCAAGGGGAGGATTCGACCGGATATCGGACTGTTACGGCGACCTCACGGAGCACATCTTCGCCGTCGAGACCGGCCTGTCGTCCGATCCGCTCATGAACTGGCGGCTGGAGCAGCTCGACCCCTACGTGCTCGTATCGAACTCCGACGCCCATTCGCCCGGAAAGCTGGGCCGGGAAACCACCCTGTTCGATACGTCCTGCGACTATCCCGCGATCTACAGCGCCCTGTCCGATCCTGAAGACGAGGGACTGACCGGGACGGTGGAGTTCTATCCCGAAGAGGGCAAGTACCACTATGACGGGCACAGGAAGTGCGAGAGAAGGATGCACCCGAGGGAAACGATCGACGGGAAGGGCCTGTGTCCGGATTGCGGCAAGCCCGTGACCGTGGGGGTTATGGCCCGCGTGGAAGCGCTTGCGGACCGTGAGGAGGGGAAGAAGCCCCCCCGCGCGCGCCACTTCTTCAGCGTGATACCCCTGCCCGAGATCATCGGCGAGGCGAAACAGGTCGGACCCGCTACCAAGACGGTGGATACGGTATACCAGGCAATAGTCTCGCGACTCGGCAGCGAACTCGACATCCTCCTGGACATACCGGAAGACGACATCGCACAGGTCGGCGGTACCCTGATCGCCGAGGGCATTCGCCGCATGCGCATCGGAGAGGTGGATATCCTTCCGGGGTATGACGGTGACTACGGGGTGATCAAGTTGTTCAACCCGGAGGACCGGCTTGGAGCCGACACGCAGATTGCCCTGCTGGAAGATCTTCCCGTGAAGGAGAAGAAGCGGGTTCGAGCGGATCCCGTGCCGGACGATACGCCGGAGATGGAGGAAGAAGATACGCCGGTGGTGGCCGAAACGTCCCCGGTTAGCACTAACGGGAAGGCCGAAGTCGAGGTTCCGGCGCCGACCGTTCCGAAGACTACGGCGTCTGCGGACCCGGCGGAAACCGGCCCGGACGGAGTGGGCCCGGTGGAAACGAATCCTGACGCGGCAAGTCCGGTGGAGGCGGACCCGGCGGAGACCGGCCCGGACGGAGCGGGCCCTTCCGTGGCCGTCCTGGAGGCGCTTGACGCTCCGGAAGACGCGACATCGATGAGCGGTCCACTCAATGAAGATCAGCAGAAGGCCGTAACGCACCGCGAGGGACACCTGCTCATCGTGGCGGGGCCCGGCACCGGAAAGACCCACACACTGACCCACCGCATGGCGTACCTGGCGCGTCACGAAACCACGCCCGGCCGCATGCTGGCCGTGACCTTCACCAACAAGGCCGCCGGAGAGCTGAAGGCGCGACTGGGCGCTCTGCTCGACGGACAGACCGGCACGGCCGCCATGGTCGGCACTTTCCACGGGATCTGTCTGGCCCTGATGCGCCAGTGGTCCCGCCATGCGAGCATCCCCTTCAGCCTGAGCGTGGCGACGCCCGACGACCAGGAGCGGCTGGCCCGCGCGCAGTGGCCGCTGGACAACGCCGTGCAGCTGAGAAGGCGGCTGGAGGAGGTCGCCCGATGGAAGGCGTCGGGCCGAAGCGGTGAAATCCCGGAAGCGGTGTCGGCGTACACCCGGCTTCTGCGCCGGCATGGGCTCCTTGATTTCGACGACGTCATTCTGGAAACCACCAAGCTCCTGAGGTCGGACGAGCGGTTCAGGCAGAATGTGCACGAGCGGTTCCACTACGTTCTCGTGGACGAGTACCAGGACATCAACCCGGCCCAGCACGACCTGCTGAAGATCCTGGTGGAAGGCGGCGCGCGGATGACCGCCATCGGCGATCCCAACCAGGCGATCTATGGTTTTCGCGGAGCGGACACCCGCTACTTCCACTCCTTCGAGGAAGATTTCCCAGGAGCTGAGGTTCGGTACCTCAGCGAGAACTACCGATCCGCGGCTAACTTGCTCGATGCCTCGTCCCAGGTCATGCGGGCTTCCGGCGCTTCCACGGCGCCGCCGCCGGTCGCCGCGCTCTATGTCCAGGGACGCCTGGTCATCCGGGAGACCCGTTCGGACCGGGCTGAAGCCGAATACGTCGTGCACCAGATCGAACGGATGGTGGGCGGCACCAGCCATTTCTCCCAGGACTCGGGGCGGCTGGAACACGGGGCGGACCCGGGCGAGGAGCGATCCTTCGGCGACATCGCCGTACTGTACCGCGTGAACAGTCAGCATACCGCCCTGGTGGAAGCCTTTGAACGCAGCGGAATACCGTACCGCGTAGCGGGGGATACGTCCCTTATCAACAGGCCGGGCGTGCAGGAGATCGTTACCCTGCTTCAACTGGGCGACGGACGGACCGTCACCACCGGCTCGGCGCTGCGGTGCCTGTCTTCGACGATCGACGGGCTGGGGGACCGGACCGTGGAACTCATCGAGGAACTCTGGAAAAAGCGCAACCAGATCACGATCGACCACGTGAGAGAACTGATGGATCATCCCCGCCTGCTCATGAAGCGATCCAGGAACGGCGTGGAAGCCCTGTTGAGTGACCTGAAGACGATCAATACCGACCTGGAGAAGCGGACGGCGGGCCACATATTGGAGAACCTGGCGCGCTCTTCCATCTGGGACAAGCTGAAGTGGCGTTATCCCAGGGCGGATGACAGCCTGCGCGAGCTCGCCCGGTACGCACGAATCGAAACGGAATTGCCGGTCATGCTCGACAAGCTGCTGCTCAGCCAGGAGTACGACGCTTTCGGCGAAGCGTCGGAGCATGTGAACCTCATGACCCTGCACGCGGCCAAGGGACTCGAATTCCCGGTCGTCTTCGTAGTGGGGTGTGAAGACGGTTTGGTGCCCCTGCAACACGGAGGCGAGGCGTCGAACGTGGACGAGGAGCGCCGCCTGTTCTACGTGGCCATGACCCGTGCGAAAGAACACCTTTACCTGGTTCGGTCCGGGAAGCGCATGCTGTTCGGCGAGGTGCGTGCCACCCGGCCGTCACCCTTCCTGACCGACATTGAAGAACAGTTGAAGCAGTACGACCGTCCGCAAGGTCCGCACAGACCGGACCGGCGGCGGAAAAAGGCTAAATCCAAACCGACCAACCAGTTGAGCCTGTTCGGCTAGAACGGTCCTCCGCGCAACCCGGAAGGGTCCGTTTATTGTGAAAGGAGATCCCCATGTTCAATGCGAAGCGCATCGTGCCGATCGCGATCATCACGGCACTGTTCGCCTTTACCATGTATACCGTGGCCCGGTCCGGCGGCGAACCCGCGGCGCGGTCAGGGGAGACCATGAAGGCCGGACAGACCGGCGAGGCCGGACAGGCCAGGCAGACAGGGCAGACCATGCGGTCCGGCGAAATCGCGCTGGCGACCTTTGCCGGGGGCTGTTTCTGGTGCATGGAGCCGCCCTACGACGAATTGGATGGCGTCATTTCGACCATCGCGGGTTATATCGGCGGAACAACGCCAAATCCCACTTACGGGCAGGTAACCACCGGCCGTACGGGACACACCGAAGCCATGGAGGTCCGTTACGACCCGTCGAAGATTACCTACCAGGAACTGCTGGACGTCTTCTGGGTGAACATCGATCCCACGGTGGACGACCGTCAGTTCTGTGACAGGGGCGACCAGTACCGTGCCGGGATCTTCTATCACGACGCCGAACAGAAAGCGCTGGCCGAGGCATCCAGGCAGAAGATCATCGATTCCGGCCGGTTCGACCGCGTGGTGACCGAGGTCACCCCGGCGTCGACGTTTTACCGGGCCGAAGAATACCATCAGGATTACTACATCAAGAACCCGTTGCGGTACAAGTTTTACCGGTACAACTGCGGCCGTGACCGCCGCCTTGAGGAACTGTGGGGCGACTGACGGGATCATCCGCGACGGACCCGGCGACCGGACATACGCACCCGGCGACCGGACATACGCACCGATAACCAATTGGAGACCTTGCATGGCTGATCTGGAAAACCTGATAAAGACCACACTGAGTGAAATGAGGGAGATGACCCGGGCGCAGTCCGTCGTCGGCGATCCCGTGGAGGTCGGGGAGACTACGGTCGTCCCCCTGGTCCGGCTCGGTTACGGCTTCGGCGGCGGTGGAATGTCGGGGAAGGAAGGGGACCGGGGCGGCAGCGGCGGCGGCGGCGGCGTACAACCGGTGGGCGTGTTGGTCGTCAGGGACGGTGAAGTCCGTCTGGAGCGCATGGCGGGCCAGTCCGGGTTCTCCTCGGCCACGAACTCGATGGCGGATCTCGTGAAGTCGGTGCTGGACCGGTGGCTGAAACACCGATCGGAAAAGAAAGCTGAACCTTGATCCCTAACTTCGAACCCTATCTGCTCATACCCGTCGCCCTCCTGCTCTCGGTGTTGATGCTACTGGCGGTTCCCGTGACGATCACCTTCTCGGTCGTTCGCCGGGAGGGTTTCTCGGGCAGGATCACGTTCGGGTGGCTGTTCGGACTGTTCCGCATCACCCCTTCCCTATCGACCGGCGCCGGCCGAAAACGAAAGCGCAGGCGTCCGGTCCGCGCGGCGGCTGAATCGGCCGAATCAGGTAGAGCGGACGAACCAGGCGGACCGGAGGCCCCGTCCGCGAGCACCTCGGCCGACGGAAAGGCCGATGGAAAACGTGCTCCGTGGGAACGCTTGCGCCGGGTACTGAAGACGAGGGGATTCGTCCGGGGTATGCTGATATTCCTGCGTGATATGGCCAGGTGCGTGCGTTTCGTGTCCCTGCACGTCGCGGGCCGTTTCGGGCTGGACAATCCCTGTGACACGGGCCGCCTCTGGGGCACTTTCTGCGCCCTTACCGGACTCCTCCACGGCACCGAGCGCGTGCGGCTGCGGGTCGAACCCGATTTCGACGAGGCGGTCTTCGAACTGGACGGCCGGGGCGAGATCCGCATCATCCCAGTCGCCCTGTTCCTTCCCTTCATTCGGTTCTTCCTTGCGCCCGCCACGCTGCGCGCGGCCTGGTCGGCGGCCAGGCGGACCGGGCGGACCGGGCGGACCAGGCGGACAGGGCGGACAGGGCGGTCCGGGTAACGCCAGCCGCCTGGTCGGCGTCCGGCCAGACCCGGTAACGCCAGGCCATCCACCGATCAAAGTCAGGAGCATGCATGTCATCGTCTCTTCGCAGCGCCCACTGGTTCGGCCCCAGAGACAAAGTGGGGTTCATTCATCGAAGCTGGATGAAGAACCAGGGGCTTCCGGACCATGTCTTCGACGGCCGGCCCGTCATCGGCATCTGCAACACCTGGTCGGAACTGACGCCGTGCAATGCCCATTTCCGTACCATCGCGGAGCGGGTACGCCGGGGTGTCTACGAAGCAGGCGGGTTCCCGGTGGAGTTTCCCGTCATGTCCCTGGGCGAGCCCCTCATGCGGCCCACCACCATGCTCTTCCGCAACCTGGTCAGCATGGACGTCGAAGAGACCATCCGAGCCAATCCCCTCGACGGGGTCATCCTGCTCGTCGGTTGCGACAAGACCACCCCGGCCCTGCTCATGGGCGCGGCGAGCTGCGACCTGCCCACGCTGGCCATCTCGGGCGGGCCCATGCTCAACGGCCGGTTCAGGGGACGGAATATCGGGTCCGGTACGGACGTCTACAAGTTCAGCGACGAGGTGCGCGCCGGGACGATGAGCGAGGAGGAGTTCCTCGAAGCGGAATCCTGCATGAACCGGTCCACGGGACACTGTATGACCATGGGCACGGCCTCCACCATGGCCAGCGTCGTGGAGGCGCTGGGCCTGGGCATGCCCGGCAACGCCGCCATCCCCGCGGCCGACGCCCGGCGGATGAAGCTGGCCCACGAAGCGGGCTCGCGCGTGGTGGAGATGGTCCGGGAGGATCTGCGCATGTCCCGCATCGTCACGCGCAAGGCCCTGGAAAACGCCATCCGGGTCGTCGGAGCCGTCGGGGGTTCCACCAATTCGGTCGTGCACCTGCTGGCCATCGCGGGCCGCCTCGGCGTCGATCTCTCTCTGCAGGACTGGGACAAACTGGGTTGCGACATCCCGTGCATCGTGAACCTGATGCCGTCGGGGCAGTACCTGATGGAAGATTTCTACTACGCGGGCGGATTGCCGGCCGTGATCCGCGAACTGGGCGACCTGATCCATCGCGACGCCCGGACCGTGAACGGCAGGACCATAGGGGAGAACACGGCGGGCGCACCCTGTCACGACCGGGACGTGATCCGGACGCTGGACGCTCCATTGGCTCCGACCGGAGGACTCGCCGTGCTCCGGGGCAACCTGTGTCCCGACGGCGCCATCATCAAGCCCTCGGCGGCGTCGCCCGGACTGATGCGGCACCGCGGCCGCGCCGTGGTATTCGAAAACATCGAAGACCTCCACGACCGTATCGACGATCCGGAACTGGACGTGGAAGCGGATGACGTCCTGGTGCTTAAAAACTGCGGACCGAAGGGATATCCGGGCATGGCCGAAGTGGGGAACATGCCCCTGCCGTCGAAACTGCTGCAACGGGGCGTCACGGACATGGTCCGCATATCCGACGCGCGCATGAGCGGCACGGCCTTCGGCACCGTCGTACTCCACACGGCGCCGGAAGCCGCCGCGGGCGGCACGCTGGCCCTCGTTCAGGACGGCGACATGATCGCGCTGGACGTCGAACGGCGCCGCCTCGAACTCGAAGTGCCCGATGATGAACTGGCCCGGAGGCGTGCCCGCTGGTCCCCTCCGGTACCCGTGATGGACCGGGGATACTGCCGGTTGTACGTGGACCACGTGCTCCAGGCCGACCGCGGCGTGGACTTCGATTTCCTGGTCGGCGGAAGCGGCGCGCCGGTGGCCAGGGATTCGCATTAGCGCTTCAGCTTCAGGGAGGCGGATATGCTCAAGGTGCCGGACGAGGCCCCTTCATACTTCGCTGAGAATGGTTTTCTCCTCGTCGAATCCGTATTCACGGTGGAAGAGATGGCGGCCTGCAAGACCGCGGCGAAGGAGCTGGTGCAAAACACCTCGGGGCCGTCGGGCGTTCACGTGTGGATGTGCGACACCATCCCGCCCCTCTTCGCGTCGATTTCCTGCGACCCCCGGATGGCGGCCATCCTGCGGCCGCTGATCGGCCGCGCATCGAGTTCCTCAGCGCAAAGCCCGTGTTCAAGTCCTCGTCGGTCCACTTCGCTTCGCCCTGGCACCAGGACCAGGCGTACTGGGGCGGCGCGACCAAGTGGTCCGCCTGGATCGCGCTCGAAGACGCGAACGCGGAAAACGGCTGCCTGCGGGTTATTCCCGGCTCCCATCGGCATCAACGGGATCATGCGTCCGTGCGGGACGCAAGGGGGTTCACGAACCGCGTCCCGGACGACGAACTCGAGGGCGAAACGATCATCGAAGTGGAAATGAAACAGGGGGACGTGCTGGTGTTTCACGACCGGCTGCTGCACAGTTCCCATCCGAACCGGTCCGGCCGGGAACGCTGGTCCTTCATCCCCACCTACCGGAACGCGGATGTGCCCGATACATCGACGGTATGGACCGCTTCGAAACCCATGGACGCGCCTGGCCGGCGCGCATAGCCGAGGGCGCGCCTGGCCGGCGCAGCCTGATCCAACCCAAGGAGTCGAAATGAAAATCGCACTGCAGGAAGGCCTGCTTCCAGGCGGCACGCTCGACGAAAAACTGGATTTCGCCGAGTCATTGAATGTCGAAGGTCTCGAGATATCCGGAAGGGGGCCGGCCCGGCGGATCGACGAATTGGAATCCGCGCTGCGGAACCGCGGCATCAGGCTGGTCTCGCTCTGCGGCCAGGGCACCTTCGACTTCCTGGACCCGGACTTCGACAAGCGGAACCACAGCGTTGCCGAGGCGAAGGAGAACCTGCAGGTGTGCGGGCATTTCGGCGCCGTCGGTCTCATCCTGCCGCCCATATTCGGGCCGCCGCGCCTCCCGGACCTCACGCCGCTGGCCGACGCCGTCACCCTGGAAATGCAGTTGCTGACGGAGATCGTTCGGGACCTGGCCGCATTCGCCGCGGAGCAACAGACGAAGGTGTTGCTGGAACCGTTGAACCGTTACGAGGAGCACTTGCTCAGGCAACAGGAGCGGGGCATCGAAATTATCCAGCGGGCCGGCGATCCGCCGTCGGCCAGCCTGCTGTGCGACTTCTTCCACATGCACATCGAAGAGACGGACACGCCGGCCACGCTGCGACGCATCGGAAGCCGTTACGTGGGCCACGTGCACATGGCCGATAACACCCGCCAGGAACCGGGCTCCGGGGACATCGACTGGAAGGCGGGACTTTCCGCTCTCAGGGACATCGGTTACGATGGATACCTGGCATATGAATGCGGCATCACCGGGGACAGTGATACGGAAAGAAGGGAAACCCTGTCCAGGTCCGTGCAGTTCATTCAGGACATCATCAAGGAAGGATGATGTCCCGGTTTTCGTAGCGCAGACGCATCAGGAATTCGGGGCCCAGGGTCTTCCAGATGCGCGTCACCGAGGAACGGGCCTCGATATGGAGGGGGTCCAGGGTGATTGCCTCCATGTAGGCGTCGTGGGCATCCTCCAGCCTGTCCAGCTTCTCCAGAGTCCGGGCCAGGTCGACATAGCTTTCCACCGCCCACAAACGGTCTTTGTCCCTGGTAATCGCCTCCCGGAATTCGGCCACCGCAGCTTCGTACTGGCCGGCGGCGTCATAAAGTCGGGCGGCCATCAGCCAGCACGGCACGTAGTCCACGTCCCTGATCCGGGCCATGTGCACGTAGCGGATCGCCTCCTTGACGTCTCCCCGCTCAAGGAAAAGGCGGCTCATTCCCACGTAGGCCGGAGCGTAGCCGTCATCGAGCCGCATGGTCCTGCGCAATGCCGCTTCCGCCTCGTCATGGGCACCCGATTCCAGCAGGCTCAGCGCCTTCGCGTATTCGACCTCGGGCGTATCGAGCGAACCGGAGTACTGCATGGTCTTCGCGCCGCACCCGGCGAACCCCAGGGCCACGATGGCCAGGGCCGCGATGGCCAGTCCCAGGCCGGACAGGCCCAGGCCGGACAGGCCGACCGCCGTTCTACTCACGGTACCTCCTTCACAAGAAAACGCCCTGTGGTCCGGAACGCCACAGGGTAGACAGGCGGGAAACGGGGCTCGAACCCGCGACCCTCAGCTTGGGAAGCTGATGCTCTGCCAACTGAGCTATTCCCGCGGGATGGGCAGGACCGAAGACGGCCACTGCACAAGGTATTCTAACCGGGCGACCGACGCCGTGTCAAGCGAAATCCGATCGGCGTTACGCCCGTCCCACGGCAATGCAGTTCGCGCGCGATGGACAGGAGATTACGCCAGTGCCGACAACGACCACATTCGTGTCAATGATGATGGGCCCGGGGTATGTCCCAAAACGAAATTTATGTTGATTTTTATTTCAATCAACATTGACAATATAAAAAAGTCTGTGAAACAACCATACTGCCGGGCGAGGCGCTTTCGGGCGAGGCGCTTTCGGGCGAGGCGCTTTCGGGCGAGGCCCATCCGGGCGAGGCCCATCCGAGCGAGGCGCGGGCAGGCCGGACATCCTGACGCGCGGATCAAGTCTCTAGAGTCTTCTCTTCATCGAACCGCTCCAGCGCGAGCTTGATCAGGCGGTCGATCAGGTCGGCGTAGGAAACGCCGGCGACTTCCCACAGCTTGGGAAACATGCTGATCCGGGTGAACCCGGGAATGGTATTGAGCTCGTTGACCAGGACTTCGCCGTCCTCCTTCAGGAAGAAGTCCACCCGGGACATGCCCTCGCAGGCCAGCACCCTATGGGCCCTTACGGCGGTCGCACGGATCTCATCCGTCAGTTCCGGCGGCAATTTGGCTGGAATATCCAGTTCGGCGCCGTGCTCGTCGATGTACTTCGCCTCGTAAGAATAGAACTCATGGGTGGGCCGTACCTCGCCCAGGCCGGATGCTTCGGGCCGGGCATTCCCCAGCACGGCGCATTCGATCTCGCGGCCGCTTACGCACTCTTCCACCAGGATCTTCCGGTCGTACCGGAACGCTTCCCGCACGCCCGCTTCGAATTCACGGCCATCGCGGGCCCTGGTGATGCCGACGGAGGAACCCAGGTTGGCGGGCTTGATGAAGCACGGCATCCCCAGCCGGCCCCGCACTTCATCGAAGGAGATCCGGTCTCGATCGGAGGATACGAAGGTCATGAACTCGGCGATGGCGATGCCCGCATCCCGCAACAAGCGCTTCATCACGTCCTTGTCCATGGACACCGCCGATCCCAAAACACTCGAACCGACAAAGGGCAGATTGGCCAGCTTGAGCAGGCCCTGTACCGTGCCGTCCTCGCCGAAGGGACCGTGAAGCACGGGGAAAATGACGTCTATGTCTCCGGCCGGTCGGTGCGTCGTCGTGGTCGTTACCGGATCGCTGGGCGCCCCGGGAGCGAGGGTCACCGTCTCGCTCAGGCGGTTCAGGGCGATCTGCTTCGGATCGTGGGCGTTGAGCAGGAATCCCGCCGAATCGCCCAGGTGCCACTGCCCGTTACGGTCAATGCCGATCAGCACGACCTCGTACCGGTCCCGGTCGATGGCGTCGACGATATTCCGCGCCGACTGCAACGAGACCTGGTGTTCCGCCGACCGCCCCCCGCACAGGATGCCTACCCTGATCTTCTTCATGCCGTCTTCACTTTCTGCACGGCCTACATGAGATATTCGCAGACGCTGTCGGCCAGGGCGAGACCTCTCCGGGTCAGGCAGAGCCGCGATCCGCGTTTCGCGAGCAACCCCTCGCCGGCCAGGGCATGGATGGCCGGATCCCGGTCGTCCATGGCGTCGTCCCCGTAGCGGTCCCGAAACAACCGGGTATCCAGGCCATCGACGGATCTCAGGCTCAGCAGGATATACTCGTGTATACGTTCGTCCACCGAAAGCGTTTCATCCATGTCGGTGGCTTCTCCCCGCACATCCATGGCACGCAGGTAGTCGGCGAGGCCGCGCGCATTGGCCAGTCTCCGTCCGTCCATGCGCGTGTGGGCCGACGGCCCGAGCCCCAGGTAATCGCCGCCCTTCCAGCAGGATACGTTGTGCCTGCAAGCAAATCCCGGTTTCGCCAGGTTGGAGATCTCATAATGCCGGAAGCCGGCGTCGGTGAGCCGGTCCAGGGCCTGGAAGTACAGGGCCGTGTGCCGCCCTTCGTCCGGCAGGTCCAGCGCCCCCTGTTCCGCCAGCCGGGCGTATTCCGTCCCCGGCTCGATGGTCAGGCCGTAGACCGAACAGTGCTCGGGATCCAGGGAAACCGCCCGTTCCAGCGTATCCGCCCAGTCCGCCGCCGTCTGGCCGGGCACGCCGAACATGAGATCGAGATTGACGTTCCGGAAACCGGCTGCCCTGGCGGACGCGAACGCCTTTTCGGCCCGGTCCGCCGTATGGCGACGACCGAGTTTCAACAGGATTTGCAGGGAGAAGGACTGGACGCCGATGGAGATCCGGTCGACTCCGAGTCCGCGAAGCCGCTTCAGCTTGGGGATGCTGACCGTTTCCGGGTTCGCTTCCACCGTGATTTCGGCGTGGGAGGCGATCCGGAATCGATCATGGATCGTCTGGAAGACGCGGTCCAGCTGGCGGTCCGTGAGGCAGGTGGGCGTGCCGCCCCCCAGGAAGACCGTGTCGAAGACGCCGTCGGCCCAGGGTAATTCGCGGCCGCGCCGCTCCGCCTCGGTGTCCAGGGCGCCCAGTAACTCATCCACCCGGCCGCCTTTGAGCAATTCAAAGGAGAAATCGCAGTATGGACAGGCGTGGCTGCAGAAGGGTATATGAACGTAGAGGCCGGCCAATGCGTGTGCGCCCCGATCTACATGACGATTCTTCCGATGCGGTTCCAGCGGACCCGCCACGGAACATGCACGATGTTGTACCCCAGTACGTAGACCAGCGAGGCGACGCTTTCCAGGGGCCTGGACGACTGCCACACCAGTTCGGGGTCCTCCCGGTGGCGTTCCCAGGACCAGTAGATGATGAAGGCGTTGCCCACCACGTCCTCCCGGTCCACGAATCCCCAGTACCTGCTGTCGGAACTGTAGTCCCGGTTGTCGCCCATGACGAACAGGGCGTCCGCCGGGACGATCTTGGGCCCCCAGTTGTCCCGCGTGCTTCGGGTCGCCGCCCTGACCGACGGGTCATCGAACTTGACCTGCGGCGGATTCTCCACCATCACGTCGTCCACGTATACGCGCTTGTCCCGGATTTCCACCTTCTGGCCGGAGACGGCGATACATCGTTTGATGAACATCTGCGCCGGGTTGCGGGGATAGGGAAACACCAGGATATCGCCGGGTTCGGGATCGCGCCAGGCAGGCATGCGTATATCGGTGAACGGAATGCCGGGACCGTAGATGAACTTGTTGACCAGCAGGAAGTCCCCCACCTGGAGGGTGGCCTCCATGGACTCCGACGGTATGCGAAACGCCTGGACGACCTCCGCCCGTATGAAGAGGAAGAGCAGTACGGTGAACAGCAGGATTTCCACGTACTCTCTGAGCAGCGACTTGTTTCTTGCCAAGGATTGAAATCCTCCAGGGACCGGGGCGTCCCGGTCCGGACGTTCAGCCGCCCACTGCCGCGCCTTCGCCCCGTATATCCAGTACCGCCAGGAAGGCTTCCTGCGGCACTTCGACGTTTCCCACCTGCTTCATGCGCCGCTTGCCCTCCTTCTGCCGTTCCAGGAGCTTGCGCTTCCGCGTGATGTCGCCGCCGTAGCACTTGGCCGTGACGTTCTTGCGCAGGGGACGGATCGACTCCCGCGCGATGACCCTGCCGCCGATGGCGGCCTGGACGGCGACCTCGAACATCTGCCGCGGTATGATCTTGCGCAACCGCTGGCACAGCTCGCGGCCCCACTCGTAGGCCTTGTCCTTGTGGATGATGATGGACAGGGCATCCACCAGGTCGCCGTTGAGCAGCAGGTTCAGCCTGACCAGGGGCGAGGCGCGGTACTCCAGGAAGTCGTAGTCGAAGGAGGCGTATCCGCGGCTGATCGATTTCAACCGGTCGTAGAAGTCGAAGACGATCTCCGACAGCGGCAGTTCGTACTGCAGGGCGACCCGGGTTGGATCGAGGTATTCCATGGCCTTGTAGATGCCCCGGCGGTCCCGGGTCAGTTTCATGATGTTTCCGATGTAGTCGTGCGGGACGACGATCTGGGCCTGGATGAACGGCTCTTCCACGGCGTCGATGTACGCGGCATCGGGCATGTCGGCCGGGTTGTCCACCTTGAGCACCTCGCCGGCCGTGGTCGTGATCCGGTACTCTACGCTGGGCATAGTGGCCAGGATCGTCAGCCCGTACTCCCGTTCGAGGCGCTCCTGCACGACTTCCATGTGGAGCAGCCCGAGGAATCCGCAGCGAAAGCCGAATCCAAGGGCCACCGACGTCTCGGGTTCATACACCAGGGCGGCGTCGTTCAACTGGTACTTCTCGAGGGCCTCCTTCAACGGTTCGTAATCTTCCGAAGTCGCCGGGTAGAGTCCGCTGAACACCATGGACTTGGCCTCCCGGTAACCGGGCAGCGGTTCGTCGCAGGGCCGGACGGCGTCGGTGACCGTGTCGCCCACGCTGGCGTCGGCCACGTTGCGGATATTTCCGATCAGATAGCCCACCTCTCCGGCCGTGAGCGCATCCACGGGCGCCTTGTCAAAACGGAGCACGCCGGTCTCGGCGACCTCGAACCGCTTGCCGTTGGAGCACATCATGATGTGCATGCCCGGCTTTATTTCGCCGCTCACGACGCGTACGTAGGGCACCGCGCCACGGTACTGATCGAAGATCGAATCGAAGATGAGAGCCCGCAAGGGACCGTCGTCGGGTTCCGGGGGCGGGATACGGTCCAGGATGGCCTCCAGCACCGCTTCGACCCCGATTCCGTCTCTCGCGCTGGTCAGTACCACGTCTTCGGGGTAGACGCCCAGCAGATCCACGATCTGGCCCGTCACGACATCGACCCGCGCGTTGGGCAGATCGATCTTGTTGATGACCGGGATGATGGTGAGGTCGTTCTCCAGGGCCAGGTACAGATTGCTGATCGTCTGCGCCTCGATGCCCTGTACGGCGTCCACGATCAGGAGCGCGCCTTCACAGGCCGCGAGGCTCCGGGAAACCTCGTAGGAAAAATCGACGTGTCCGGGGGTATCGATCAGATTCAACGCGAAGGACCGTCCGTCCGGCGCATCGTAGGACATGCGGATCGCGTGGGCCTTGATCGTGATGCCCCGCTCTCGCTCCAGATCGAGATTATCGAGCATCTGGGCACGCATCTTCAGGGGAGACACGGTACCCGTCATCTCCAGCAGGCGATCCGCCAGGGTCGATTTGCCGTGATCGATATGCGCGATGATGGAGAAGTTGCGAATGTGTTCCGTCGACATGTAAAAACCGTCCGGTCATCCTGAAAGCAGGGGTATCCGCCGCCTTAGCAAACCGTATGCAACAGGGTGAAATAAAACGATTAAGGCGCGGAATGTCAACAGGTATGCGGGATGGGAAGGGCCCGTTTCATGGGTGCGAAGCGGGGGTTCCCGGGCAGGGTGCGCGGCGGTTATTCAGCCCGTTCGGGTAGGCGTTTCAGTACCGTCTGCCGATCCGGAAGCTCGAAATGCCGACATCCAGGTTCTCGGCCGCGCGTATGAGCAGGCAGCCCACCGCGAGTGTGGTGGCGACCAACAGCAAGGAACCCCAGTCGACCGAAGCGGAGACCGGATCGGGTAGGTGGGCCAGGACCGCGCCGGCCTGCGCCTGCAGGTAGGCCTGGATATCTCGAAACGCGGTCGTCACCGGTCCGGCTACGGTCTGGACGGGCAGAAGGCTCCCGGCGATTTCGGCGAGTGATGCGCGGTACAGCCAGATCAGTGCGGCGGCGGCCAGCGTGAAGGCGAAGACGAGACGGGGAAAGATCAGGGCCGGCGCGAACCACGATGACCGCGAAGGCGCGGGCAACTGCTCCATCACTTTGGACAGGAAGGCTTCGGTGGGTTTGGCGGCCGGAGTCGTTTCGACCGTCTCGATCAACGCGTCGAGAACCGCCGCCTCCGACCTGCAACGTTCGCAGCCGGTAAGATGGGCATCCAACAGGCGGCGCTCTTCCGGGGAAAGCGCCCGGTCGACCGCCTCGTACACCATTCTTTGTGCGGATTCGCAGTTCATGATCGTTCGGTTCCGGGGATGCCGGGTCCAGAGCCTAACTCAGCGTATCGGGCTCGATGGACCGGTAGATCAGTTTCCGCAATGCGGCGCGGGCGCGGAACAGCCGGGCCTTGACGGTGCCGATCGGCAGTTCCAGCGCTTCCGCGATCTCATCGTATGACAGGCTTTGCATATGATACATCGAAATCACCGCGCTGTAAATAGGCGGAAGCGCCGCCACCATGTTTCTTACCTGATCCCTGAATTCAGCCTGCTCGAACCGTTCCGCGGGGTCCGCCGACGGATCCGGCAACTGCATCGGCAATCCGTCTTCGTCGTCCTCAGGCTCCGAAAGGGAAGTCGTGGACAGATCCCGCCGGGAACGGCGCGCCGAACTCAGGCTCACGTTTACGGCGATGCGGTAAAGCCACGTAGAGAACCTGGAATCCCCGCGAAACCGGTCGAGACTTCTGTAAGCGCGGACGAAAACGTCCTGCGCGGCCTCTTCCGCGTCTTCCCGGTTCCCGACGATCCGCAACGTCATGTTGAACACGGAAACGCTGTGCCGCTCGACGAGACGGGCGAAGGCCGGCCGGTCTCCCTCCCGGGCCCTTGCGACGAGCTCCTCATCGCTCAAATCCATGGGTCGCCTCATCCTGTCTCAAGCGCATCACAGCCATGAACAGGGCCGTTTCGCCCGACAGATTCGACCCCTTACAGGGATCCCGGTCGGTATCCCTATTGATTATATGACTATCGGGAATCTACAAATGTTTCAGCATACGGTCATGCTTTTCTTATGGCGGTAACGCCAAATCAATTTAACTTTCAGTTTCTGAAACAAAACGGTCGACTTTCGTGTCGAAACCTTGAGAAGCAGGTCAGGGTGGTTGACCGGCAGGGCGATCTCCGATCGGAGGCAGGATATGGATAACTGGAAAGCCTGGGCAGCGTTTTTCGTCAGCGTATGCGTCATGGTCGTTGTCCTCGCGAACCTGGATTACGAGGAGGCAGCCATCCTGGCCATCGCCGTCTCCTTCGGACTGGGCGTCGTCTGCGCGTTGCTGGGGTATTTTAAAAGAGGACGGGAAATCAGACACCAGGAACGCATGGCGATGATCGAGAAAGGGATCTACATCGAAGCCAGGAAGCACGAGTCCGGCGCTCCCTCCCTGGCCGTGGTGCTCCTGGTGGGCATCGGCCTGGCCACGGTCATCGCGAGCGATGTGGAGTTCTTCGGCTTCGTCCTGCTGTTCGTGGGCATCGGCCTGATCGTACGCGCCAGGTTGCAGCACAACCGGAACCAATCGCAGGAAGTCCTGCCACCGGCCCAACCCGCGAGTCCACCGGCCGCGGAAGAGCCACCGGCCGCGGAAGAGCCGCCGGCCGCGGAAGAGCCGCCGGCCGCGGAAGAACCACCGGCACCGGAAAAAGAGGAAAGGTAGCGCAGCCGTGCCCGACAAAACACTCTACAGATCCGCATCCAACCGGATGATCAGCGGCATCTGCGGCGGCCTGGCCGAGTACTTCGACGTGGACGCTTCCGTGCTGCGTATCGCCATGGTGGCCTTCACGGTCATCACCCTGCCTGTATTCGGCCCCTTTGTCTTTCTGGCCTACCTGGTATGCGTCTTCATCATACCACGGGATCCGGGCCTGGCCCCCGCGGCGACCTCCGATTCGCCTGTTGATTCAGAGAATTCGGACCAGCCGAAACAGGGCGCGCGGCAGGTTGCGGAGAAACAGCCCACCAACCGGAACAACAGCATGGTCCTGGGCGGCCTGTTCATCCTGCTGGCCGTGATCGTACTGACCTGGTCATATGCGCCGGATTTCGGGCGGTTCTCCTTCTTCCTGCCCATGGTTCCCATCGTGGCCATCGGCGCCGCGGTATTCATTTTGTTCGTCTACAGAGGGCAGATCATGGAGTTCTTCAAACATCGACGGCTGTACAGGCTGAATGAAGGCAAGAAGATCTTCGGCGTTTGCAACGGCCTTGCGGATGCCTTCAACCTGGACCCCACACTGATGCGTATCGGGTTCTTCATCGCCTTTCTGTTTTCCATTGGAACGGTAACGCTGATCTACCTCTTCATGGCCTTCATCATGCCCGAGGGACGTCCCGAGCTTCCCGCAGAAGACAGATAGCATATGATGTACCGCTTCAAACCGATCGACCGCCGGTAATTGGTCCGCACCCCGCGTCCGGTTCCGGCCTCAAGTTTCCCCGGTCGGTTTCGGACCGGACCCCCGGCGGATTCTGGCCCAGGCCCTCCGGCGAGTTCCGGCCCAGGCCCTTGAATCGGCTTGACAACCTACATTCATAC
This sequence comes from Gemmatimonadota bacterium, assembly GCA_009838645.1. Classification (NCBI taxonomy): domain Bacteria; kingdom Pseudomonadati; phylum Gemmatimonadota; species Gemmatimonadota bacterium. Next base: position 30,129 of record VXRC01000035.1, read on the forward strand.
GACTAGCGTATTGCGCGATTAGTCAGTATCCGTGACCGGTCGCTTTTTTTGTGCCTTATCGACGTAATGAGTATGAGAAGAAAGCACAATCTACGCCTGGCCCGCGTCATACAGTGCATCAGCGGCGTACTCGCCGTCCTGACGATTTATCCTTTAGTCCGCCTGATCTACCCCTGCTGTCGCCGGCTGAAGGGTACGGGCAACCACGGGGAATCGGGCGGCAGGGGCGACGACCGGAAATCGGGCGGGCGGCACGCATCCGGCCTGCACTCACCCGGCTCATCCGAACCGCCTGGCGGACCATCGGGAAAATCCATTGCCCAGGATAAGTAGGCCGCTGTGAAATTGATTGTCACCAACGACGACGGCATCGAGGCACCGGGTCTGCTGACGCTCGAGGGCCTGGCGTCGCAGTGGGGTGACGTGGTCGTGGTCGCCCCGGCGGAAGTACAGTCGGGCGCGGCACACCAGTTGACCAACAACCAGCCCATTCGCGTAGATGAACTCGGGAGCCGCCGGTACAGGGTCTGGGGCACGCCCGCCGACTGTGCGCGCCTGGCGGTCAACCAGCTTGCGACCGACGGGGACTGGGTGTTGTCCGGTATCAACGACGGGGGCAATCTCGGGGTGGACGTCTACGAATCCGGCACGGTGGCCGCCGCCAGAGAGGCCGCCATCCACGGCTGCAAGGCCATGGCGCTGTCCCATTACACGGCGGACGGCCGGAAGATCGACTGGCCTCTGGCCGCGGAACGACTGCGGCCGGTCCTGGAACGCCTGCTGCGCGAGGACCCGGAACCCGGGGTTTTCTACAACGTCAACCTCCCCCACCCGGATCACCACGAATCCCGCCTGGAGGTCAAATCCACTCCGGTGGACACGAGTCCCTTCCGTATCACGTTCACGCCGACCGATAACGGTTACCTGCATACAGGGATCTATCACGAACGGCACCGGGAGCCCGGTTCCGATATCGACCAGTGCTTCAGCGGTCATATCTCCCTGTCGAAGATCCGGGTCTGATCTATCCCACCGATTTCCTGAAGAAACCTGCTGGTCCTGTTCAAACGGCAGTCACCGTCCACCGAGTCAGACCATGCCCATCATTACCATTATTGGCCGGGGGCACTCCGGCACGCGGGCCATGTCCCACACGCTCTACACGAGCGGTGTCTACATGGGCCGGACGATCAACGCCTCGGGCGACAAGGTGCCACCGCACGACCTGTATGACGCCTGCCGTATCTTCGCGAAGTACGTCCGGTGGGCCGGCGGCACTTCCTGGGATTTCTCGAAGACGCTGGAGATGGACATCGACCCGGAATTCGTGGAGAAGGTGGAAGCCTACCTGGCGGACGTGCTGGAAAACGGGGATCCTTTCCGCGGATGGAAACTGCCGGAAACCACGCTCATTTATCCGTGGATCGTCCGCATGTTTCCCGATATCCGGTACATTCACTGGATCCGGGATCCGAGGGACGGCATCCTCGCCCGGCACAGGACGGACGATCTCGGTGACTTCGGCATCGCCCGTCCAGACACGGCGGACATCAGGCGGCAGCGGGCGATTTCATGGCTGTACCAGTACCGGCTCATGAAGGCGACGCCGGCGCCCGGCCACCTCGTGACCATCCGGTTCGAAGACTTCGTATTGAAACAGGAAGAGACCCTTCGCCGGCTTGAAGCCTATCTCGGCATCCCCCTGAGCCGTATCGTCGTGCGGCCCGAAGCGGTGGGGCGGTGGAAGAAGGCCGAAGGCGCGCTCCCGATGGACCTGCTGGGCGAAGCGCTGGCCGAGCTGGGATACGAGGTCTGAGCCGGCGGCCTGGCACAAGGTGCGGCAGCCGTGTCCGCCGGACCGGGCTGCGCGGCTGGAAGCGCCCGCCGCGCTTAACGTCCCTCCCGCCGTGCCAGTTCCTTCAGCTTGTCGACGCACCGGTCGATTTCGTCTGTCGTGTTGTAGTAGTGAGTGGAGATACGGAGGCCCCTGTGGCCGTCCCGGTCGTGGTCGTCCACGTGGAGATGCGCTTCCTCCTCCATGGGCCCGCGCCACCGCGCCGCGTCGATCCCGTCGAATTCGAAGATGGTGGAACCCGGAGACGAGATGTCGTGGGACAGGCTGGTGAGCAGCCGCAGCCCGGGGACCTCCAGGAGAGCCTTTCTCAGGTAGTCCGACAGCATGCGCAGGCGCCGCTCGATATTGCCTATTCCGATGCGGTTCAGGAAATCCAGGGCGGTGCCTAGAGCCGCGCGCACGGGCAGGTCGTAGGTCCCCTGTATTTCGTAACTGCGCGCGTCGCCGCCGGGTTCGGCCGCGGGTGCGTAGAGGGTGCTGAAGGCGGGCTGCATGGCGCGGGTGACATGGAGGAATCCCGTGCCGGCGGGACCGAGGAACCACTTGTGCAGGCTGTTGGTATACAGGTCGCTGCCGACCTCGGCCAGGTCGACGTCCAGCATACCCACCGCCTGGGCGCCGTCGACGGCCGATACCAGCCCGTTCTCCCTGGCCATGGCGCAGAGACTTCCGACCGGATACAGGTAACCGCCCCGGGTGACGTGACAGAAGAAGAGCACTTTCGTCCGCCCGTCGATCGACGCGGAGATACGCTCAAGGATGTCGTCCGCTCCCACCAGCGGGCTGGGGATATGGACTTCCCGGACCTCGATACCGTATCGTTCCGCCCTTACCTTCCAGGGCCGCACCGCGCTGGGATGCTCCTGCGTGGTCATCAGGACCCCGTCCCCCGGCGCCAGGTCCAGTCCGTTGACTATATGATAGAGTCCCTCGGTCGCATTGCGCGCCAGGGCGATTTCACCCGTCTCCGCACCCAGGAAACCCGCCATGGCCGGCCTGAGCTCGGACTCGATGTAGTTGTGGAAATCCCGCTTGGCCTTCGACGGGTTCTCGGACATCAGGCGGAATCCCGCGGCGACGGCATCCCGAACGGGCTTGGGTGGCATGCCCAGGGCGGCGTTGTTCAGATAGGCGTGGCCCGGTTCCAGGATGAACTGGGACCGGACCTGGGACCAGTAGGCCTGGTCACCGGGATCGATGGGCTGGGTCTGCGGTTCGGAAATGGAAGTAAACATGGCAATGTTCCGTTGTCCAGTGGACGGTTTGAATGCTCAAAATGAATCGGGGATGGCGCGTCGCGGGTCAGATGCCCTCGATATCGTCCTTTGAAAGCCAACCGTTCTTTCCGTCCGGCAGGCGGATTCGGAGCCAGTCGTCCCGGTGTTCGACCAGCTGGACCTTGGCGCCTTCGTGCAGCGTGAAAACCGGTTCGAATGATGCGTCGGGACCCGTTCTGACCACGGCCGTCGGCCTCAGGACGATCGCCTCCTCGTTCACCAGGCTGTCGTAGATCTTGATGCCCAGAAACCCGGTGGCCATCAACAGCACGAGGCAGGAGACCAGGAGCGCGTAACCGGTCGCGGACCGCGTGCGCGGCCGCCTTGCGAACAGAAAGCCCACCAGCGTCAGCGACGCGAGGAAACCGGCCGAGGTGGCGGCGACCGTGGCTTCGTTCACCGTTACGCCGTCCAGCGCTTGCCGGCCGAACCACGGCACTTCGCCCGCGATCTGGTCCGACGTCCGGTCCTTCGCGAGGTCCAGGTTGTTGTGCAGGTCCCCGTCCCTGGGCATGAGGCGGTTGGCCCGCTCGTAGGCCAGGATGGCCAGACCGATCCGATCCTGCTTGTAATAGGCGTTCCCCAGATTGTAGTACACGTGACCATTGCGTACCCCGCGTTCTATGATGCGTTCGTACGTCCGGCTGGCCTCCGTGAATTTCCCGCCCTCGTACAGCAGGTTGCCCTGACGGTACAACTCCGCGGTCTGCCGGTCCACCGGGTCTTCGGCGCAACCGGCGGTCGCGAATCCGATGGCCAGGACGGCCACACATAACCCCGGCACCAAACCCAGCCTTGGGACCAGGTGTCGAAAACCCCTTGTTTCCGGTCTCCGGTCCGGTTTCGAGGCGGACACCGGCAGGCCATCCGCGCGCATATCGGATATCGGGATGGCTTTCAACGGTCTCGGGATAACTGGGATTCGATGGATTCGATACCGTCCCGGGCCTTGTCGTGCAGGTCACCGGCGTGTTCCGCCGTATGCGCCGTCGGGGCGAACCGGGCCAGGTCGCAGGCGTCCAGGCAGTCCCTGACCAGCGCAGTCGTGTCTACGTCCACGCCCCGTACCCTGAGCAGTTCGACGACGCGCGGCGACGTCAGGCCGGCCGTCGGCAGGTTGCACTTGTCGGCGACGTAACCGTACAACGCGTTTGAAATGCCGGTGAAGGCCTGGTCAAGCGTGCCCCGTTTCAGCTGCTCCCGGGACCGTCGCAGCAGGCTGTGGGCGGTACTTCTCGCCCGGCGCCGCCGGGCAAAACCGGTGTCGCCCCGCAGGCGATGGGCGTGGGACCGGTACAGGACCGTCGCCAGGATCGCCGCGACAGGCAGGACATGCAGCAGCAGGTACCAGGTCGACTGGAACAGGATCTCGCCCTGGTCGCCCAGGTAAACCGTTTCGGGCTTGATGTACTGGATATCTTCACGGATCTGCCGGACGATCGATCTGCGCGGCGTGCCGACGACGGCCGCCTGCGTTCCGCTGGCCGGCAGGACGGAAATCGTTACCGGTTCGGTCGATGCAACCCGATAGGAGTCCGTGTCGGGATCGAAGAACGGAAAGACAAGCGAAGCGATGGTATGGTCGCCGGGTACCGTGGGGATGAGCACGTGATCCCAGGTCTTGGTACCGGAAATCCGCAGCCTGTCTGACGCGTATTCCGCCCGGTTGCCGGACTGGTATTCCTTGAAATCACCGAGCGGCGGCAGAACAGGATCCTCGACGATCTTCAGATTGCCTTCTCCGGTCAGCTCGATCGTCAGCGTCACGGGCTGGTTCACTTCCGTGGTGGCCTGATCCACCATAACCTTGAGCGAGAAGTCGCCCACCGCGTTGCCGAAACCGTCGGGGCGACCCTCGCGCGGCAGCGGCAGCACCTGCACGGTCTGCTCGCCGGACACCACCCTGATCTGACGCGTATTCGAGAAAAACGTGTCGAAAGGATCGGACAGAAAGCTGTCAAAAAGGCTTCTGCGGGAGCGTTCGGCCTGCACGTCACAGATCATCGACAGCGGCTCGAGGGTCAGTTCCCCCGTTACGGTAGGGAACAGGGCGATCATACGCAGCGTTGAAACGGCGTACCTCCGGCCGCCGATGATCTCTTCCTTGAAGTCGAGGTGATGGGCGGAGAAGAGTTCCTCCATCCAGAAGCCTGTGTAGGAGGGGACTACGTCGTAACGGGCGTTCGACAGGCCCAGGCGGGTGTACAGCGTATAGGTCACCGTCACCTGCTCACCCAGGTAGGCCCGCCGCTTGTCCAGGTTGGTCCGGATGTAGACCGTATCTTCCAGGTCCGGTGTGCCCGCGGCATCCTGCGAGGAACCCGCGGCCGAGGACTGACCCGCGGCCGTGGACGGTGAACCGCCGGACGGCGCGGCACGGGTTACGCCCGGTTGCGAAGAACCGGGGGCGGCCGGCGTAACCTCGATCGTGATCGGCGTCGTTTCGTGGGTGACGCCGTCAAGCGTCACTTCGGCCGCGTCGATGACGAAGGTGCCCGTACTCCGGGGTTTCAACTGGTAGATGAACCGCACGGACCTGGAAGAGGACAGTTTGCCGTTCACCAGATTGAAGCTGGAGGAGGAGGAAGACGTGCTGCCGATGACGATAAACGGCTGCATGTCGGCCAGGACGGGTTTCGGGACGTCGCCCAGTTCGGACCCGGAAACCGAAACCGTCAGGATCAGCGTCTCGTCGACGGTCATCCGGGTACGGCTCACCTCGGCGGTGACCGAGATTTCCTGGCCTGGCACGGCCCGGGCACCGAGCAGCAGCAATACGACGAGACCAGTCTGCATATATCGTTTCATGCGTTCAATCCAGGTATCCCTGGGTCCGCAGGAACTCCGCGTTCAGGATGGACGTACCCGCGGCCCCCCGGACGGTGTTGTGTGAAAGTACCACGAATTTCATGTCCAGCACCGGACAGGGCCGGATCCGGCCCACCGTCACGGCCATGCCGTTTTCGGCGTCGCGGTCCATCCTCGGCTGCGGCCGGTCCGGTTCCTCGCGTACGATGACCGGGCGGGCGGGAGCGAAGGGAAGGCCGAGTTCCTGGGGCGGTCCCCGGTGGTTGCGCAACGCCTCGGCGAGACCGTTCGTATCGGTCTTGGTCTCCAGAGCGACGGAAACGCATTCCATGTGACCGTCCTGGACGTGTACCCGGTTGCACTGCGCGCTGACGACGATCCCGGCATGCTCGATCCGGTTATCCCTGAACCTGCCCAGCAGCTTCAGGGTTTCCCGCTCCATCTTGTCTTCTTCTTCCCCGATGTATGGAAGCACGTTATCGAGGATCTCGAGGGAGGGAACGCCCGGGTAGCCGGCTCCGGACAGGGCCTGCAGGGTGGTGACCGCGACCTGCCGTATGCCAAAACGTTCGACGATCGGCTTGAGCGCCATCGTAAGGCCGATGGTAGAGCAGTTCGGATTGGTCGCGATGAACCCGCGGTCATACCCCCTGCGTTTGCGCTGATAGTCGATGATCGCGCAATGGTCCCCGTTGACCTCGGGAACGAGCAGCGGTACGTCCTCGTCCATGCGGTGGTTCTTCGAATTACTGACGACGGCGTAGTCGGCCGCCGCGAAGGCCGCCTCGATCGGGCCGGCCACCGCGGAATCCAGGCCCGAGAACACCAGGTCGCAGTCCAGTCCCGGTTCGCACAGCGCAACGGGCAGCGCGCGCACGGCCTCCGGGACCGGCGTGTCCAGCCGCCAGGTCACGGCTTCCGCGTAGGGTTTGCCGGCCGACCTCTCCGAGGCCGCGACGGCGGTTATCCTGAACCACGGATGGTCTTCGAGCAACTGGACGAACCGCTGCCCGACCGCTCCGGTAGCGCCAAGGACCCCTACTTTGATTTCATTCGTCGACATTTCATGCTCCCGGATCAGGTATGGAGGTCATGGATGATCGCCGCCGGGCAGCGTCCTTGCCGCCTTGATCAGGTCTCCGAACAGGCCGCCCGCCGTGACCTCCGGCCCCGCGCCCGGCCCCCGCACGATCAGCGGGTTGTCCCGGTACCGCTTCGTGGTGCACACGACCATGTTGTCCGGACCGGCCAGGCTTCCCAGGGGACTGTCCCGGTCCACGTTTTCGAGGCCTACCCGGCACGTGCCGTCCTCCACCGTGGCGACGTACCGCAGCACCTGCCCGCGTTCTCCGCCGGATTCGACCCGCTGCGTGTAGGCCGCGTCTTCGCCGGTCAGCATGGCCATGAACGCGTCCACCGACGGCGCGTCCAGCAGCGCGTCGGACACCATGCCTTCGATCTCCAGGTCGTCGAGTTCAAGGCGGTATCCGATTTCACGGCCCAGGATCAAGGCCTTCCGGGCCACGTCCATTCCGTTCAGGTCGTCCCGTGGATCGGGTTCCGTGTACCCGAGTTCCTTTGCCTCCCGCACGATCTCGGAGAAGGTCCGGCCGTGGTCGAGCTGGGAACAGATGTATCCCAGCGTGCCGCTCAGGCATCCCGCGATCCGCGTTACCTCGTCCCCGGTATCTACCAGTTCCCTGACGGTGCTGACGATGGGCAGGCCGGCGCCGGCGGTCGTTTCGTACCAGTACCGCATCCGATCGGCACGGCCCAGCCGCCGGATCTCTTCATACGCGGCGCTCCGGTCGGTGATGGGCTTCTTGTTGGCCGTTATTACCGGGACGCCCCGGCGAAGGCAGGCCAGGTGCACTTCCGTCATTTCGGCCGACGTGGTGTCGACAACGCACAGGTTCCCGGGCGGATCGCCCGGACCGCCCGGACCGCCCGGACTGCCCAGCAGGCGATCGATCATGGCGGCCGCGCCCGGGTAGTCCTCGCGGCTGTCCCCGTCTTCGAGCAACCGGTCCAGGCCGCCGGGGCCGCTTAACGCCTTGTTGAGACCCCCTGGATTGAAAACCAGCCGGTTCCTGCCGCAGATGCCGATGTATTCAAAGGAAAGGCCGGTGGCTTCGGCCAGGGAGCCGGCGCGGTCCGCCACCTGCCGAATCAAGGCGCCGCCGATATTGCCCTTTCCGAACTGAAACAGTTTAATCGAGCTCAAAATCTCCGTTCCCTCCCAGTCCGAAGGACGCGTGCACCAGTTGAACGGTCTTTCGCAGGTCGTCCCGACCGATGATGAATGAAATGTTCAGCTCCGACGATCCCTGGGCGATGGCGATAATGTTTATTCCGTGTTCGCCGAGAATGCCGAACGTGCGGGCCGCGATGCCCGGGGTACCCTTCATGCCGCCGCCGACCACGGCCACCACGGCCAGGTCGGATTGAACCGAGATCTCCTCCAGGCTGCCTTCGGCGACCTCGTGGCGGAATTCCTCCTTCAGCGCCTGGACCGTTCCCGGGCCGTCTCCTTCGCCGACGGCCAGGCAGATGTCGTGTTCCGAAGAAGCCTGCGTAATCATGACGACCTGGGTCTTGCGGTCCGCCGTAGTCTTGAACAGCCGCGCGTGGGTATCCGGCGTTCGGCTCAGGCTGGTGCCCTCCACCATGATCAGGCAGAGCCGGTCGATACTCGTTACGGCCTTCACGCCCAGCGGTGCGGCACAGGTCCGCGACGTGATGAGCGTACCACTGCTTTCCGTCCGGAAGGTGTTCCGTATCCGGATGGGAATCTCCTGTTTCACCGCGGGCAGCATGGTCATGGGATGGAGCACCTTGGCACCGAAATAGGACATCTCCGAGGCCTCGAGATACGAAATCTCCTTGAGGACGCGGGCGTCCTCGACGATCCTCGGATCGGCCGTCATCGCGCCGTCCACGTCCGTCCAGATCCATACTTCCTCCGCGTGCAGCGCACTGGCGACCAGGGAGGCGGTATAATCCGAAGCGCCCCGGCCGAGGGTCGTGGTCACGCCTTCGTCGGTGGATCCGATAAACCCCGTAACGATCGGAATGCGGCCGCCCTTAACCATCGGCGCCAGGCCCGCCGAAAGCCGCCGTTCCGTCTCGGCGAAATTCACCTCCGCCTCGGTGTAGCGCTCGTTCGTCTTCACATACTCCCGCGCGTCGACGGGCAGGGACGACAGGCCGGCCGACCTGAGCGCGGCCGAGACGACGACGACGGAAAGGCGCTCGCCGAAGGAACTGACCAGGTCGGCCGACCGTGGGGAAAGCTCCCTGAGCAGCGTGATGCCGTGCAGGATGCCGGACAGTTCGTCGATGAGCCCGGCACAAACCTCGAGGGCCCGTTTCCGCTCTTCTCCTTCGGCCAGGGCGCTGATCGTCTCGTCGTGGCGTTTCCTCAGCGCCGAGAGGGAAGCCGTGGGTTCCGTACCCTCGCAGGCCTGCGCCGCCATGGCGCGAAGGGCGTCGGTCACCTTGCTCATGGCGGACAGGACCACCACCGTATTGTGTTCGCGGTACATTGCGACGATCTCGACGACTTGTCGAATGGCCTCCACGCCGCCCACGGAAGTGCCGCCGAATTTCATGACGATCATAGAGCTACCATCGCGATTCCCCGATCAGCTTAGTCCGCCTGGTCCGACCAGTCCGTCCGGTCCCCGGACCGGTTACCAGTCTTTCTCCGGATTGACCTGCGTGGCCTGTTGTCTGCGCAGCCGGCGCTGGATGTCCTGCTCGTCCCTGTTCAGGGCGTTCAGCAGGCGTTCCGCCTCCGCCCTGCTCAGTTCCCCCTCCCGGGGCGGCGGCTGCGCTTCCGGGCTTTCCTCTTCATCGGGTTCCGGTCCCCCGTTGTTCCGGTCGCCCGGGTCTTCCCGGTTGTCCTGGCCATCCTGGTTGGCCTGGTCCTCCCGCCGGTCCCGCCCGTTCCTGCTTTCCTGTTCCTCCTGCTGCTGAAGCTGCCGCATTACGTATTCCAGGTTGTATTTCATGTCGATATCGTCCGGCTCAATCCGCAGGCCCGCCTTGTAGGCCTCGATGGACTCCTCCAGCCGTCCCATGCGATAGAGGCTGTTTCCCATGTTGTACCGGGCCCGGCCACCAACCGGCGCCTCGCCGTCCAGCGCGTTCACGAAGGCCTGTACGGCCGAGGGATACTGCTCGGAGCGGTACAGCGCGTTGCCCCGGTTGTAATGCAGTGCCGGGTTCTCGCCGTCCTCCGCCAGCGCCTCGTCATAAGCCGCCAGCGCCTCATCGTATTTTTCCTGTTGATACAGTTCGTTTCCGCGGGCGTTCTTCGCGGCCGGCTGCCAGCCGAGAAACAACAGGATGACCAGGATTGCGCTCATGGTATCGGGTTCCATTCCCTACGATTCGTCGAGCAGGCCACGGTCCCGGATCACGGTGTCCGCAACCAGGAGCAGCAGGCCGAAGAACAATATATATTGGAAACGTTCGACGTACTGCGTAAATTCTCTGCTCTCGAACTCCGCCTTCTCCAGTGACGCGATGGTGTCGTATACCAGGTCCATCTCGTCTCCACCGGGCGTAGCTCTGTAGTAGGCCCCTCCGGTCGTTTCCGCGATTTGTTCCAGCGTAGACTCGTCCAGCCGGCTCATGACCACTGCGCCGGACCGGTCCCGCATGTGGCCGGCGACCCTGCCGTCCTCGTCCGTAACCGGTATGGGTACGCCCTGCGGCGTGCCGATACCCACCACGAAGACGCGAACCCCCTGGGCCGCCATCTCCGAGGCGACGGGAAGCGGGTCTTCCTGGTGGTCTTCTCCGTCGGTGATCAGCACGACGGCCTTGTTCCCCTTGTGATCCTGCCGAAACGACCGGCCCGCGATGCGCAACGCCTCCGCGATGGCCGTACCCTGGGTACCCACGGTCCGGGTATCGATGCCGTTCAGGAAAAGCTCCACGATGCTGTAGTCGGTGGTCAGCGGACACTGGAGAAAAGCGGACCCGGCGAATACCACCAGACCGATCCGGTCGTTCCGAAGCTTCCCTGCCAGGGATCGGACGGCGTATTTGCCGCGTACGAGGCGGTTCGGCCGGACATCCTCGGCCAGCATGCTGTTGGAAACGTCCAGCGCGACCATGACCGAGAACCCGGTCTGGCGCACGGTTTCGGACCGGGTCCCGAACTGCGGCCGGGCGAGGGCCAGAACGAAACAGACCAGGGCGAGGAGCACGAGGGCCGCCTTGACCGACTGCCTTCTCGCCACGGTTGAACGGGACAGCCTGCCGATCAGTTCCGGTTCTCCCAGCTGCCTGAGGGATTCGCGCCTGCGCCGGAACCGCGCGGCGTAGAACAGGACGAGCAGGGGTGCGGCCGCCAGGAGATAGAGGAATTCAGGTTGTGCAAACTGCATGTCGGCTCCTCGGCCGATACACGCCGCCACCGGGCCGTACGTGCTACGGCAGTCTTCTAAGCCGGGTGTGCGACAGCACGATATCGGCCAGTAAGAGAAAAATGGCCGGCAAAAGGAAATACCCGAACAGTTCGGTGTACCTCGAGTACGCGATGACCTCCATCTCCGTGCGTTCCAGTGCGTCTATCCGCTGGTAGATGTGGGACAGCATCTCGGCATCGGTCGCCTTGAAATAGAATCCTCCCGTGATCCGCGCGACCTCCCTGAGCGTCCCTTCATCGATTTCCGTGAGGGCGAGGCTGCCGTCCCGATTGCGCGCGTACGTGCGGCCCAGCACGGGGTCGTCGACCGGGATGGGCGCGCCGCCCTCTTTCCCGATCCCGATCGAGTAGATCTTGATCCCCAGCGCGTCGGCCGCCTTGGCCGCGGTGATGGGGTCGATCGCCCCCGTGTTGTTCACGCCGTCGGTAAGCAGAATGACCACTTTGCTTTCGGCGGCGCTCTGCCGAAGCCGGTTGACGGAATTGGCAATACCCATCCCGATGGCCGTACCGTCTTCAGTCAACCCGATCTCCACCTGGTCCAGCAGACCGAGCAGGACGTCGTAATCCAGCGTAAGCGGGCATTGCGTGAAGCTACGTCCCGCGAAGACCACCATGGCGATCCGGTCGTTTTTCCGTTCCCGGATAAAGTCGGAGATCACGGACTTGGCCACGAAAAGCCGGTTGCGGGGCTTGTAGTCTTCCGCCCCCATGCTCCCGGATATATCGAGCGCCAGTACGATGTCGATCCCCTCCGTCATCACTTCCGCGCCTTCAGTGCCGGTCTGCGGGCGGGCCAGGGCGAGGATGGCCAGGCCGATGGCCATGGCGCGAAGTGCGGTGGGAACGTGGCGGTACTTCAGGGCGGACGCGGGTTTCAGCCGGTTGACAAAGGAGATATCCGAGAAGCTCAGCCCGCCCCGGCGTGCCTTCGATTGCCGGCGGTACGTCCATAGGAGCACCGGCAGGATCACGAGCAACACCAGGATCATGGGCGTGGAAAAGAACATGGGGCATCAGTCCTGTGCAGTGACTTCCGGCACTTCGGGTGGACGTGTCCGCTCGACGATCTCCCGTCCTTCCCGCAGCGAAAGCAACTGCCGATGCGTTTCCGGCGTATACCTGGCGAATTTGACCATGTCGCATTCTTCGAAAAGATCCCGGACGACCCGGGATTCTTCGTGGCCGACCTGGCGCGCGTTCAATGCCGCCAGCAGTTCGGAGGTCGTGTATTCCATCGCGGCTATCCCGTAGCGCCCGGACAGGTACCGGCGCAGGATTTCCGACAGCGCGGAATAGTGTGCTCTCACGCGTCCCTGGGCCAGCCACTCCTTCAGGGCCAGCCGTTCCAGTTCTTCCAGGGCGATCTCTTCGGGCGGGCGTTCGATCGCCGGGACCGAACCTCGCGGGTCCTCCCGGTTCCTTCGGCGCCTGATGTACAAGAAGACGGCCGCCGTGACGGCGAGCAATACCAGTCCGGCGATCAGCCAGTAGTACCAGGGCGCCCCGCCGGGGATGTCCACCTGGGATTTCAGATCGCGTATATCCGCGGCATCATCGTCGATTACGCTGACGACGGTAACCGGAACGGCTTCCGATTCGGCGGATATTTCGGTGCCATCCGACAGGACGCACTTGAGCGAAAAGGGCGGGATGGAATGCTCGCCGGTACGGTACAGGGTGAGTTCGTACCGGAGCACATCGATGTTCGCGCCGCCGGGTCCGGAAAGGGGTCCTGCATGCTCGAAGGACAGGAGTTCGAAACCTTCCGGAGGCGTCCCGGATTCCGGCCATTCGATCGCGGAGTTGCCGGGACTCTTCACGGTGACCCGGTACAGGAAGGGATCGCCCACAGTAATCCGGCCGCTGTCCACCGAGGCCTCGATCGAAAACCCGGGATCTCCTTCCTGCGGTCCCGGGAAGGCTCCGGTGTCGACCGGGTCCGTCGCGACGGCCACCAGGACGGTGGCGAGTAAACAGGAACGCCTCACCGCATGCCGCCTCACGTCACGATTTCGGTGTCTGGGCGACCATTTCATTGATCCGGGCGATGAACCCGGCCCTGGCCAGAGACACGACGGGGCTGTTCCTTCGCTTGACGTAGACCAGGTTCTCGTCCCCGGGGAGGGATCTGCCTACCAGGAGCGACAAGCGCTCTTCCGGCACGTTGTCCCGGCCCCCGACCTGCAACGTAAGTTCCATGACCGGCCGGTCCAGTCCGAAGGTTGTCAGGTCCGCATCGGGGTCCGCCGTTACGAAGGCCTCCGAATACAATGAATCCAGCTCGCTGAAGGCCCGGCCGACCGAGATCGCGTCCGCGTCTCCCGTTGAAGGCTCTTCCAGTTTCCACACGACTCTCTGCTTCTGGTCGCGGCGCACCCGCAGCCGTTCGTCGGGTGTGACCACTTCGAACATGTGTACCTCGTAGCCCTTGAACCGCAGGATCTTGTTGTCGCGCAACTCGATCGCGGAGGCCGGCATACGCTGCAGGCTGGCAGCGTCCACCGCGTAGATCCATTCTTCCGCAGGATCCATGACGTAGGTGTACTGCCCGTCGCCGGAGTTCCTACCGATCATGATTTCCTGGGGGTTCACCCGGTCATCGATCGTAAGCGAAAGGCGGGCGGCCGGTTGCTCGAAACCGTACCCCGCGCTGTTGCCGTCCGTCGCCGGGATATGGTCCCGCACGCGCATGATCTCCAGGCTGTCCAGCATGGCCGTGATGAACTGGTCGTTCGCTCTCAGCTCGTAGGGCGTGGTCATCCGCCAGTCTTCGAAGGCATGCTTGACCAGGGTCACGTTCTCGTCTCCGATGTTCATCGAGAAAGTGGGGACCCTGTAGGACTGGAAATCGAAGGCCGTGAGGCGCCGGTAGAAGTCGGGCTCCCGGTCCAGTTGCCGCGGGATCGACGTCGAGACCGAGTATACGTTGCGCCTTTCACTGGTCATGGCGTAGACCTGGCCCATCTCCTCATTGCCCAGTGAAAGCGTATGGAGAACGCTGCCGTCGCCGGATTTCACGGTCGCCGTCATCACCGGATCCGCCAGGCCGTATCCTGCCAGGGAAGTCGGCGCGTCGTCGATGAAGGCAATGGCCGTGGCGGCGGTGATCGTACCCAACGCGTTGATCACTTCATCGCGCTCCGCCGGCAGCCGGTACGGCGCTTCCACGCGCCAGGTCCCGAAGGGGTCCAGCCTGAGGACGACGCGGCGGCCGCCCTTTTCGAGGACAATCTCCTCCACCTCGTCCTGTTCGACCCGCATCAGCCTGCGGTCCCGCAGCGCATCGGTCGTCTTGCGCAGGTTCCCGTTGATCTGCGCGGAAATGAGAAACACCCGCCGCGTGCCCTGTTCCACGGCGTAGTGGGCCGCGCCCGTCGGGTTCACGTCTCCCAGCAGTAATACCATGGGCCTGTCGAGACCCCGGATGACCTCGACGGTCGCCGACGGCTGCTCGAGGCCGTACTCCGAAAGGACCTCCGCCGAATCGGCGATGGTCCGGGCCGGCGACAGGGCGGAGAATTCCCGCAGCAGCGTAACCACGATGTCCGGGTCCGCCGCGTAACGGACCGGATCGGTAATCACCCAGCCTTCCAGCGGGACCTTCTCGATCGTGGTGACCTCGCCGTCCACGGCAACCTTGATCTCGACGACCTCTTCCGCGTTGAGCTCGAACACGCGCTCGGCTACCGCGACTTCTTCTTCCTCGAGCACGAAGAGGAAGAAAACGGCCGCCAGCAATCCCAGGATCACGGCCAGCACGATCGTGTACCGTCCACCGCTCACGGCGCTTCGCCTCCTATTTCCTTCTCCACCACACCACGACGCCCGCGATCAGGATGCCGATGGGCGACAGGATGCCGGTTACGATGAAGATATCCCGCATCTGGCTCAGCGAGATCTGAACCAGCCTGGTGTCGCTGGACTTGGGCCGGATCGCGAGCAGGTCCTCCTCCTGGGCGAGCCAGTTGAGGATGTTCAGGGCCAGGTCGCCGTTGCCCGGCAGCCTGATATAGGTATTGTTGGCAAAAGCAGAGTTGCCGACGACCACGATGCGGGTCTTCAGTTCGTGCTCCTCCGGCCGCATCGCCATCTCCTGGGGCGTCAGCGTCCGCATGTCACTGCGGGGCAGCGACCTGGGGACGGCCGTGATGGCCACGGCGATGGACACGGGACCGGGCTCGTCCACTTGCGGGTCCAGCGCGGGCGTGTATTCCACGGCTTCTTCCGGCGATCCCGGCAGCGTGGTCTCCGCCCAGCTGCGGGCACTGGTCATGGCGATGGTCTGGATCTCCACGGTGTCGTCGGAGGCCGACACCGGTTCGACGGACCGCACCAGTGGAAAGAAACTCACGGTGCTGCCGAGCGGGCGCGTGATGGGATGGGCCGGGTACTGCATGACGGCCGGCATGTACTCGTTCATGCCGGGCAAGCGCCCCACGGCACTCTCGTCGATCACCACGTTGTCGCCGATCCGCACCTTCCAGTGGGCGAGGAGCGCCGACAGGTCGGCGCTATCCTCCGGATAGTCGGGATTGATCAGGAACAGGGCGCGGCCGCCGCGGTCCAGGTAGTCGCGAATGGCTTCCTGCTCGTTGCCCACCAGGTTGGTCCGGGGACCCGCCACCACGAGGACGCTGCAGTCGGCCGGGACTTCCACTTCGCTGAGCAGCGAGAAACTCCGGACGACGTAGCTCTGGTTCTCGAGCAGCTGGAGCAACCTGTTGTAGCCGGCCTGGTCGGTCAGGTTGACGTTGTGCTCTCCGTGGCCTTCCAGGAAGTAGATGGTCTTCTGGCCTTCCCGCGTGACCTTGACCAGCGCGTTGGTCACGTTCGATTCGAGGTAGCGGTTGATGTGCTCGGTCTTGCCCTCGCTTTCGAACACGATCGTTCCGTAGGCGGAGATGTTGTACTGGCGGGCGATGCTGGGTTCGAGATCGGGGTCTATGAATTCGTAGGTGATGTGGTCCGAGTGGTACTGAAACTGGTTCAGCATATCGTCGATCTGGTGCTGTTGCATGGCTTCGGGCCCGCCGGATCTGAAGAATCCAACGATGTGGACGTCCTGGCCGAGGTCTTCCAGCACGCTGATGGACAGGTCCGCGAGGCTGAACCGTTTGTTGGCGGTCGTGTCGTACCGCTGGGAGTACCGCGCGCCGATCAGGTTCACGAAGGCCAGGATGCCGATCACCAGCAGGACCAGGACCGCGGTGTTGGCGCCGTACCGCGTGGTGCGCCGCCCCAGCAGGTTCCACACCGTCTCCCACTCCAGGACCAGCCAGGCCGATCCGATCGCCAGGCCGGCCAGCAGGACGATCAGGACCGTACGCGGCGTCGTCGCATCCGAGACGTAGAGGTACCCGCTGACCAGGATCAGGATGAGCCCCAGGTATCCGGCGGTTGAAACGAGACTCCTCATGTACGGTTTTCTCCCTATTCAGACTAAAAGCAGCTTGAGCGCGCAGGACCGGTCGTTCATTCGGAACCGGTCGTCTATTCGGAACCGGACATCCATTCCGGACCAGTCGTCCATTCGTGACCGGCGTCAGCCCCGCCAGCGTGTCGATTCAACCGACCGGACCGTGATGAACAGGCCCAGGAAGATGAAACTCAGGAAAAAGAGGCAGTCCGTCGAGTCGACGATCCCCTTCTCGAAGGTATTGTAGTGCCTCAGCACGGACAGGTACCCGACCACCTCGCCGAGCATACCGGTCATCGATTCCGCCGCTACATCCATCATCCAGAGTATGAGCGCGGCGCCGAAGCAGATCACGGCGGCCACGATCTGGTTCTCCGTCAGCGAGGAGGCGAAGAGCCCGATGGTGATCACGCCGCCCCCGAGGAGAACGAGACCGAGGTAGCCGGCCCATATGGGGCCCCAGTCGGGATCGCCGTACACCTGGAGCACCAGCGGGTAGATGATCGTCAGCCCGATCATGGCCGTGTACAGGGTGAAGGCCGCCAGGAACTTACCCAGGATCACGTGCCAGTCCCGGACCGGCGAGGTCAGCAGCAGCTCGATCGTGCCGGTCTTCTTTTCTTCGGAAAAGACCCGCATGGTGAGCATGGGCATGAGCGTCAGCACGGCCACGAAACTGATGGTATTGAACAACGGGCGCATAATCATCTCGTTGATGTTGATGCGCTCCATCATCGTCGGGTACTGCGCGACCTGCATGAAATACTGGGTGTAACTCTGTAAGCTATAGAAAAACATGAAACTTACGATAAAAATAAACACGGTCGAAAGTGCGTAGAAGATGGGTGAAATGAAATAGGCCTTCAATTCACGTCCCCAGATGGCCAGCAATCCCTGCATCGTCAGTCGCCCTCCTCTTCCTGGGTCGTCAGCTCGAGGAAGATCTCCTCCAGGCTCATGCCGGACGTGGTGAGTTCCACGAGGTCCCAGTTTTTTCCGACCACCGACGAGGCCACCTCGGAACGGAGATCCCGGCCCGGCAGGACGTCGATGTCGTACTGCCAGAGGCCGTCGCCGATGGAAGACCTGGTCTTCACGTCCACGACGCCGTCCATCTCCTTCAACAGGTCCATCACCTCGCTGACCGGCCCCCGGATCTGCGCCGAGATGGACTGCGACCCCCGCAGCCGCGCGTCCAGGTTGGCCGGCGTGTCCCCGGCCACGATCCGGCCCTGGTCGATGATGACCACGCGCTCGCAGGTCTTGCTCACCTCGGGCAGAATATGGCTGCTCAGAATAATGGTATGGTCCCCGGCCAGGCCCTTGATCACCTCCCGGACCTCGTTGATCTGCTTGGGGTCGAGGCCGTTGGTCGGCTCGTCCAGGATCAGGACGTCGGGATCGTGGATCAGCGCCTGGGCCAGGCCCACCCGCTGGCGAAACCCCTTGGAACAGTGGCCGACGATCCGGTGCTCGACCTCTTGCAGGGCGGCCAGCTCGATCACGCGGTTGACGGCCCTCCGGCGATCACGGGACGGGATGTCCTTGATCTTGGCGATGAACTCCAGGTAGGGACGGACCCGCATGTCCAGGTAGAGGGGTACGTTCTCCGGCAGGTATCCCACCCTGCGGCGCACGTCGAGGGACTGGCGGAACGTGTCGAACCCCGCCACCCGGGCGGTGCCGGCCGTCGCGGGCATGAAGCACGTCAGCACCCGCATGGTCGTGGTCTTGCCCGCGGCGTTCGGTCCGAGGAACCCGAGGATCTCGCCCTTTTCGACCTCGAAACTCACGTCCCGGACCGCGGTGAAATTACCGTACTTCTTGGTCAGGTCCTTTACTTCTATCACGTCAGGCTCCCTACGCCGTTGTCACAACCTTCGCGCAAAACGCGCAGCGATTTTCAAAGTATCCTAATTTATCGCACAAAGTGATGTAAAGCAAGCCTTTGTTGCCATCCGATCACCGCGCGAATTTGCGTTCGCGCAGCTTGAAGAACTGCATCAGCGGATCGATATAGGGCTCGTCCGTGCGGATGTGGATGGCATCCACGCCGGTCACCCTGAACTGCTGGTCGCGCGCTTCGCGGAGGGCTTCGTTGTATTCGGCATACTGCCTGCGCCAGACGGCGTCGCCGGTGTCGACGAGCACCTCTTCTCCCGTCTCCGCGTCCTGCAGCTCGATCAGGCCGATCCCGGGCAGGCTGAGTTCCCGCGGGTCCGTGATCGTGACGGCGACCACGTCGTGCCGTTTGCTGGCCACGCGCAGGGGCTTCATATAGTCTTCGGTCAGGAAATCGGAAAGGATGAAGACGATGCTCCGGCGCGTCAGCAGCCGGTTCAGATATTCAAGTGCCTGCGTGAGGTCGGTGCCGGTGTGGCCGGGCCGGGTGTAAAGCACTTCCCGTATCACCCGCAGGATATGGGTCCGGCCCTTCTTCGGCGGGATGAACTTCTCGATCTGGTCGGTGAACATGAGCAGGCCGACTCGGTCGTTGTTCTGGATCGCTGCGTAGGCCAGCAGCGCGCAGATCTCCGCGGTGATCTCGCTCTTCATCTGGTTCACCGTGCCGAAATGGCCCGATGCGCTGACGTCGGCCATGAGAATGACGGTCAGCTCCCGTTCCTCGATGAAGCGCTTGATATAGGGACGTCCCAGGCGGGCGGTTACGTTCCAGTCAATCGACCGGATCTCGTCGCCCGGCTCGTATTCGCGCACCTCGGCGAACTCCATGCCCCGACCCTTGAAGACGCTGTGGTACTCGCCGCTGAACACGTCGTTCACGAGATGCCTGGTCCGGATCTCGATCTGCCGGATCTTCTGGATGATCTGCCTGGGTATCAAGGGATCTCTACACAGTCGAAGACGCGCTGAAGAATCTGTTCCGAGGTCATGTCCTCGGCCTCGGCTTCGTAGGTGACGATGACGCGGTGGCGCATGACGTCCATCCCGATCGACTTCACGTCCTCGGGCGTCACGTAGCCCCTGCGGCTCAGGAAGGCGTGCGCGCGCGCGGCCGTCGCCAGGTAGATCGTCGCCCGGGGCGAAGCGCCGTACTCCACCAGGTCGCGGATTTCGGCAAGCTCGCCGTAGTCTTCCGGGTTTCGGGTCGCGAAGACGAGGTCGACGATGTACTGCTTGATCTTGTCGTCCATGTAGACCCGGTTGATGATCGATCTCGCCCGGACGATATCCTCCAGGGACACGACCTGGTTCACTTCCGCCGGCTCACCGGACGTCATGCGGTTCAGGATCTCCAGCTCCTCTTCCTTGCGGGGATAGGTCGTCGTCAGCTTGAGCATGAAGCGGTCGACCTGGGCCTCCGGAAGGGGGTAGGTACCTTCCTGCTCGATGGGGTTCTGCGTGGCGAGTACCAGGAAGGGATCCTCCAACGGGAAAGTCTCGTCTCCGATGGTGACCTGGTGCTCCTGCATGGCTTCCAGCAGGGCGCTCTGCACTTTCGCGGGCGCGCGGTTGATCTCGTCCGCCAGGATGAGATGGGCGAAAATCGGGCCCTTCTTGGCAATGAACTCCCCGCTGCCCGCCTGGTAGATCATGGTGCCCGTGAGATCGGCGGGGAGCAGGTCCGGCGTGAACTGGATGCGCTGGAATCGTGCCGAGACCGTCGACGCCAGGGTGCGCACGGCCAGGGTCTTGGCCAGGCCAGGCACGCCTTCGAGCAATATGTGCCCGTTGGTCAGCAGGCCGATCAGGAGGCGTTCGATCATGTACTCCTGGCCGACGATCACCTTGCCGATTTCCGAGATCAGCCGGTCGACAAAGACGCTCTGTTCGTAGATCCTGTCATGGACGACCTTGATGTCGTCCGGTGTATGCGCATTGTCTATGGTCATGTTCATCCTTCAGTTGGAGCCAGGCGGACCGGACGGTCCGGACGGACCGGAGGGACCGGACGGACCAGGCTAACCAGGCTGGCCGGTCGAGCCAGGCTGGCCGGACGGGCCAGGCTGACCGGAAGACGAATCGGCCTTCGAGGAGGCTTCGGCTTTCGACTTGTCACCGGAACCGGACGCGTCGGACGAACCGCCGCTGGACTTGGACCCGTCGGACCTGGATCCGTCGGATTTGGACCCGCCGGACCCGGACGACGAGGATTCCCGGTCGGCCTTCTCGGCCTGCTTGTAGTTCTCGCTCCGGTAGTCCGTCGTGTAGAATCCGTCGCCCTTGAACAGGAAACCCGCCCCGCCGCTGATGAGGCGCTTCACGGCGCCGCCGCATTCCGGACAGGTGGAAAGGGGATCCGCCGTGATCGACTGGAACTCGGAAAACTCGTGCCTGCATTCGTTGCAACGGTACTGGTAGGTAGGCATGCGTTCCTTCCTAACAAAACCGGCGCCGGCTAAGACAGCCGACGCCGGTCTTCACGTACATGAACTGCCCGGCAGGAGGGCCTGGAGGCCTACATCATGCCGCCCATGCCGCCCATGCCGCCCATGCCACCTCCGCCGTAACCGCCCGGCGCGGGAGGTGGCTCCTTCTCGGGAATGTCCGTCACCAGGGTCTCGGTGGTCAGCAGGAGGGACGCGATGCTGGAAGCGTTCTGCAGCGCGATACGCGTCACCTTCGCCGGGTCGATCACGCCGGCCGACATGAGATCCTCGTAGTCGCCCGTATTGGCGTTGTATCCCACGGCGCCTTCCTTCTGCTTCACGTGCTCGATGATGACCGAACCCTCCGCGCCGGCATTGGCCGCGATATGGCGCAGCGGCTCCTCGAGGGCGCGCCGCAAGATGCCGACGCCCGTGGCCTCGTCACCGTTGACCTGCAGCCCGTCGAGCGCACCGCTACCCCTGAGGTATACGACGCCGCCGCCGGGCACGATGCCCTCTTCCACGGCCGCGCGCGTCGCGTGGAGCGCGTCCTCCACGCGGGCCTTCTTCTCCTTCATTTCCGTCTCGGTCGCCGCACCCACGTTGATCACGGCCACGCCGCCGGCCAGCTTGGCCAGGCGTTCCTGCAGCTTCTCGCGGTCGTAGTCGGACGTCGTCTCATCGATCTGGCGCCGGATCTGGCCGATGCGGCCTTCGATCTCGGACTGGGCACCGGCGCCTTCGATGATCGTCGATTCGTCCTTGTCGATCACCACGCGCTTGGCCTGGCCCAGGTCTTCGAAGGTCACGTTCTCCAGCTTGATGCCGATGTCCTCGGTGATCACCCGTCCGCCGGTCAGGATCGCGATGTCCTCCAGCATGGCCTTGCGGCGGTCGCCGAACCCCGGCGCCTTGACGGCCGAGATGCGCATGGTGCCGCGCAGCTTGTTGACCACCAGCGTGGCCAGGGCCTCGCCTTCCACGTCCTCGGCGATGATCAGCATGGACTTGCCCTGCTGCACGACCTTCTCGAGGATGGGCAGGAGGTCCTTCATCGCGCTGATCTTCTTCTCGTGGATCAGGATGTAGGGATCTTCGAGGCTGCACTCCATGCGTTCGGAGTCCGTCACAAAGTACGGGGATATGTACCCCTTGTCGAACTGCATGCCCTCGACCACGTCGAGCATGGTATCCATGCTCTTGGCCTCTTCCACCGTGATGACCCCGTCCTTGCCCACCTTCTCCATGGCATTGGCGATCAGGTCGCCGATCTCGGGGTCGTTGTTGGCGGAAATCGTAGCGACCTGGGCGATCTCGGTCTTGCCGGCCGTCGGCTGGCTGATGCCCTCGATCTCGTCCACCACCGCGGAAACGGCCTTCTCGATACCGCGCTTCAGGGCCATGGGATTGTGACCGGCGGTCACGTTCTTCAGCCCCTCACGGTAGATGGCCTCGGCCAGCACCGTGGCTGTCGTGGTCCCGTCGCCGGCGATATCGCTGGTCTTCGAAGCCACTTCCTTGACCATCTGGGCCCCCATGTTCTCGTAGGGGTCCTGCAATTCGATTTCCTTGGCCACCGACACGCCGTCCTTCGTGACGGTCGGCGAACCGAACTTCTTGTCGAGCACCACGTTCCGGCCCTTGGGACCCAGGGTGACCTTCACCGCCTTGGCCAGGGTCTCCACACCGCTCAACACGGAGCGCCGGGCTTCATCCCTGAATTTCAACTGCTTCGCCACTGGTTCAACCCTCCTTGCATATGCACAGATTCAGCCGCAACCGGACCTTTAAGGTTACGGTTCGGACACTCGATGATCTACGACACGATACCCAGGATGTCCTCTTCCCGCATCATGAGGTATTCGGAATCATCCAGATTGACTTCCGTGCCGGAGTATTTGCCAAAGAGGATCTTGTCGCCGACCTTGACTTCCAGCGACACGCGGTCGCCGTTGTCGCCGACGCGCCCCGGACCGGCCGCCACGACCTCGCCCTGCTGCGGCTTTTCCTTGGCCGTATCGGGAATGATGATACCGCCGCGCTGTACCTCTTCTTCCTCGAGGCGCTTGACCAGGACCCGGTCGCCCAAAGGTTGTACGTTCATTGCTTCCTGCTCCTTTCACTGGTGATAAGAACGCTGATTTTGAAATCAGCACGTTTTGAAATCAGCAACATAGTGAACGATTATCTCGTCCGCTTACTTACATGCAATTACCGTGCCACCATGGATTAGACCGCTCGCCATTCCAAAAAACAAAATCTTAATTGTTTGTTATTTGTAGAGTTATATACATTGTAGCGAAAAGCCGAGTGGTACCGCCCCGCCGCCAAGTCTTCTGCCAATTTGTCACATGTGCCGTATAGTGCCAAAATGGCATTGTCAAAATAACATAACAGGCCATTTTAGTCATGCCTTACTGGCGTGTCAAGGGCATTCGCAATTCTGATTGTCTCCGTATGAAACGCTGAACCGATCCCTTCTACCAAAAAACCCCGCTCCGAAAAGCGGGGTTTGGGACCAAACGATTGTTGGATTTGAGGTCTTAGATACTACCTGGGTTTGGAGGGTGGTTTCAGGGCGCTACCCACATTGGGAGGTTTCGGATTCGCTGGTTTGTTAGGGTTAGGTTTCGGTCTGAATCCCCTTGTTTCTATGTTCCTGCGGGTTGGTCCATACCCTTTTTCCGGAGGTTGGGATACTTTATTCAATTGACTCCTCCTCTTCCTCAATCGGGATGAATTCTACTGAAGATACCTCCCCACTCGAAAGGAAAACACCACGACCCTGGGGAATCCAGTTATTCTGGTTATCAATTTCGTAAACTTCAGATATGTAGATATCCTGGTTTTCTATATCTGACGAAGCGAAACAATCAGAATCAAGCATCCCTCCAAACTGAACACCGTTTTTTAATGTAATCAGTACAAACTGTTCAACGGTCTCAGAAAAACACCATTCCCATGCTGTCGGAGTAGGTTGAATAGGGTTCAGTTTAAATAAACTCAGAATCCTGTAAACGTAACCCTTTGTTGCTACCCAACCGGAAATCAACCCGACTAGAATCGGGACAATAACGACACAGATTAACGCTTTGAATTCGTCAACCGATGTGATGAGAAAGTGTGCTTCCGTAAAATTCAATATCAACATCCCCAGTGGGAAAATCAATACCAATAAAACCAACCAGTAAACCGTCGAGACAGTCAGATAGGAAAGAAATCCTGCGGGGTACGGAAGGATGCTCCCTTTGACAAACTGTGACCTCACAAAAACAATGATAACCCCTGGTACTACTGCAGCTATGAACAGAACAAGCGTGGAACTCGGAACAGGACCATGCCACTTTTCAATTAAATCGTTGAAAATCGATTCCACTATGACCTCTTTGTAGTCAGTCTCCACTACTGATTGAGCCACGTTGTTCCCTACCGATAGACAACATCGGGTATGTCATATAAGTAATCAGTTGTTTTTTGGGCATGAGTTCTCGTATGTGGACTCGTTTTCTTTCCAATGCATCAGTAGAAGACTATTTTCATTCCAAGATCGAAAACATAAGTTTGTATCCACTTCCCTCCCCGCCAAGCTTACGGAATTCACAGGAGCTTTTCCATGCCCGTAGTGCCCTTCGACCAGCTCAACAGCCTGAGCCGCGCGGTCTTCGAGGCGACCGGCATCCCGGCTGAAGACGCCCATATCCTCGCCGATCACCTGACGACCAGCAACCTGCTCGGGCACGATTCACACGGCGTGTGGTTCATGCCCCGCTACGTCCCGTCCCTGAAGTCGGACTATAAGCCCTGGGAGGACCATATCGTGATGGCGGACCGGCCCGGATTCGCGCAGATAGACGGGAACGGCGCCAACGGCATCGTGGCGGTGACGAAGGCCCTGGCCCTGGCGGTGGAAAAAGCGCGCAGCGCCACGATCGGCATGATCGCCCTGCGGAACGTCTCCCACATCGGCCGGCTGGGGGACTTCCCCCCGCGGATCGCCGAACAGGGCATGATCGGCATGGTGGGCCTCAACGGCGGCGGCGAATTCGTGGCGCCCTACGGCAGTGCAGACCGGCGCCTGCGACCCGAGCCCATTGCCTTCGCCGTGCCCCGGGAAAAGGGGCCGCCCCTCATGCTGGACATGACGCTCAGCGTGGTCGCGGGCGGCAAGGTAGAACAGAAGATCGAGCGCGGCGAGCCCATGCCGGACGGGTGGCTGATCGACCAGCAGGGCCGCTACGTGAACGACGGCAGCCGGTATCACGCCGAGCCGGACCAGGTGGCCGTGCTGCCCCTGGGCGGCCTGCAGTTCGGCCACAAGGGACACGGCCTGGCCATGATGATCGAGATGATTATCGGTCCCCTGTCGAACGCAGGTTGCACGGGCGGCAAGGGCGGCGGCGGGATCCTGATCGCCGCATTGGATATCGAAGCCTTCATGGACCCGGCCGATTACAAGGCGGAAATCGAAGCCCACGTGGCCTACGTGGGTTCGGCGAAACCCCTACCGGGATTCGAGAAGGTTTACGCCCCCGGCGAGATCGAGGAGGACGTCCGGCAGCAGCGGCTTGCCGAGGGCATCTACATCCCGGACAAGACCTGGAACACGATCTCGGAAACCGCGGCCGAGCTTGGCGTGGAAATGCCGACTGTATAGCGCGCAATCCGTGCGTCGCACCGCAGAAACAGGAGAACCCTATGCCCGACAGACCGGTACGCGTAGCCGTCTACGGAACCGGCCGGTTCGCCCAGGCCACCCACCTGCCCAACCTGAGCCGGATCGACGGCGTCGAGATCGCGGCGCTGTGCGATATCAACGAAGACGCGCTGCGCGAAGCGGCTGCCCAGTTCGGGGTCGCCCGCACCTACACGGACGCCCACGCGATGCTGGAGGCCGAAGACCTCGATGCCCTCTGGTCCATCGTGCCGGCCTTCGCCCGCACCGACGTGGAAATCGCCGCGGCCGAACGCGGCATCCAGCTCTTCAGCGAGAAACCCCAGGCCATCGACATGGCTCTGGCGAAGTGGATCGACGCGGCCGTGCGGAAGGGCGGCGTCATCAGCACGGTGGGCTTCCGGGAACGGTACCGGCCCATCTTCCAGGAAGCCCGGCGGCTGCTCCGGGACAAGCGCGTTGTGCACGTCCGCTTCCAGCAGATCTCGCATAACCCGAAACCGGCCGCCGCTCCCCCCACCGCATGGTCGCACCAGGTGGAGAAGGGCGGCGTCCGCTTCTTCGACTGGGGCGTGCACGCCACGGACTACACCCGGTTCATGACGGGGCAGGACGTCCTCAAGGCCCAGGCATTCCTGTACCATCCGGAGGAATACCATACGCCGCTCTCATCGTCCTTTCATTATCAATTGTCGGAAGGCGCCACGGCGACGCTGACCTTCATCGAATCCGATCCGACCGGCCCGGGCGAAGAGCCCTATTTCAAGATCTATTTCGACGGCGGGAGGCTGGGTGTCTTCGGTTATGAACGGATAGAGGTGAATGACGAGGTCGTCTACGAAGCCAATCCCTTCGACCCGTGGTTGGCCCAGGACCAGGCCTTCGTCGAGGCGGTCCGGTCAGGAGACCCGGGGATTCTTCAAAGCGACTACCACGACGGGCTTAGATCACTCGCGCCGATCCTGGCCGGATGGGATTCGGCACGCCGGGAAGGGGACCTCGTGGACGTGGAGCGGTTTATCGAGGAGGCGTGATCCAGGCGTGCAATCCAAGCGGTGCATTCCAGGCGGTGCAATCCAGGCGGTGCAATACATCCAGGGCGCTACATCCGGGAGACGACCATGTACCACAAAAACAAGTGTTGCTACGTTCTGGCTGCCCTGCTGATCGTTATGGGATGCGGCAGCCCGAAGGAAAATCTCACCCATCTGCTTGTTGCCGGCGAGCGACTCGGCGTCGTGATGGAGAGCGAACGGATCGTTTCACTCAATTCGAAGGAGAATGAACCGGTCGTATGGACATTGAACCGGTTCGGCGGGGTGATCGAATCGTGGGATGCGGAGGGTTTGACCGTCGTCGTGGATGACGTCGACGTGCCGGAAGGCCTGCTCGATACATTTTCATCCGATCGCAACCGGCTCGTGGTCGAAATCACGCAGGCTGGAGGCAGGGACGGAAACCTCGGCGTATCCTTCGAGCCCATCGGCGATTCGGGTTCCGGTGTAGTCGTCCGGATATCCGATGATCTGGTGGAAGAGGGCTTGAGGCAGACCGAAGATGGACTGGAATTGAGGATTTAGCGGGCGCAGGTATCCGACTGCTGGGTGCATTGTTTGGCCACCGTCCTGTTTGTGATCCAACTGAGAGTAAGGCCGGGTTAGTCCGCGTGAATCCGACGTTTACGCGAGTACCATAATACGGTACGTTGAAACTGGGATGTATCTTCGCAGTAATAGGTATAACGACAAAGGACAACCAGGATGGCGACTTCGATACGACTGACACCTGAAGATGAAAAACGGCTTGAATCATTAGTATCCAGAACGGGCGGCACCAAGGATTTCTACTTGCGTGAAATCATCGAGCGTGGCCTCGAAGACCTGGAAGACTACTTCGTTGCCGCGGACGTACTGAATCGCCTCAGAAGTGGGACGGACAAAACCTATACTGCTTCCGAAGCGAGAAAAAAACTTGCCCTGGACGATTGAGTACACAGAAACCGCCCTTAACGATCTACGTTAACTCGACAAGCAGAAGATACAGCGCATCGTCAATTACTTAGACAAACGCGCTGAAGGCCCTGGTGATCCACGAAACACTGGAAGGGCACTAGTTGGTCCGTTGGGTAAACTGTGGCGATATCGGATCGGAGATTCACGTGTGATCTGCGACATACAGACCGGAGCATTGCGCGTTTTGGTCATACGAGTTGGCAGACGTGATTAAATTTACCGTTGATGACAGTACAACAGGAAGTCAATTGGAGTTTCCTTGGTGAATCTCTATTTCACCAACTCCTCCCAGAATCCCTCTAGTACCTGCCATTTTGACTCCGAGTCTATCCTTTCGTCCATTCCGTCAACCAGTAGGGGCAATCGCGTTCCCAGTTCTGCCGGCAGGAAGTTAAACGAAGGGATATCGCGATTCATCCACTTGGGTACGCTCAGAAACCGCCCGTTTCGTATGTACAGCGCGATCAACAAATCGTTCGCGGCCTGGTTGGCCAGGCAGTAGAGATGGATCCGGTCGTCGGCATCCTGTGCCTTTTGCCACTGGTCCCGGAACAGGGGCAGCCGATGCTGTGCTTCCGCAGTAACTGACCTCACCAGTTCATCGGGCAGGCGCCCGAGTACCGCCTTCCACTCCTTCAGCCGCCCATCCGGATCGACCAGCGGGTGGCAGTTCTGCAACTCCTCGGCGAGAATCCGCTGCTCGGGCGGCATTGGAAACTCCGCCAGCATATCCTCTACGGTCTGCATGGACCAGTAACGGATGTGGATCATTGCCCCGTCAAGCACCACGCTGTCGCATGCCGGCTCTATCAGAGGATCGCGGCGTATTTTCAGCCAGGCAGTGATCAACCGGCGGCGGTCGGCCTCCCGGGGAATGCCCGGTCCGAAAACGAGCAGGTCGATATCCGACTGGCGGTCGGCATAACCTCTTCCCAGGGATCCACCCAGCGCAACGACGCTCGCTCCCTCGAGAAGCCTGATCCTTTCCGCTGTTTCGGCGGCAAGGGCGTACAGCTCACCAGGATCCCGGGACTGATCGGGCTTGAAGGACCCATTCTCGATATCCTGGTCCAATGAATCCTGTTCGCCACCGAATTCGTTCAACAATTTCAGGATATCCCGCATCAGCCGGGACGCGGCCGCCCACACCTTTTCAGGTACTCGTTCGGTCGCGAGCGTCCAGAGGGCATCGCCGGCGTTTTCCGGTGCTCTGGACAACCCGTTCAGCCGGTTTCGCGCGCCTTCGAGCCGCGACGGATAATACATGGTCTCCGGCAGGCCGTTCATCCCGTAGAGCACGGTGGCGGTCTGGTGGATCATCAGGTAGAGGGCGTGGCGGAAACGGACGTGATCGCCGCGATCTATCAGGTTAGTCGGGGGAAGCCGCAACCACCATCCGAGTTGGTTCGCCGCTTCTTTCAGGTGGGTCGACATGAGATGCGTCCAGGCACGTTTGTTGGGCCAGATATGGACCAGTCAACGGGGAGCGAGTGAAGAGTCGCCGGGGAGCGGGAGAAGTGTTACTGTGGCGCGGGAGAAGGCATGATCAGCGTGGGGTCCTGCTGCATGTCGGGCAGGGCGGGTACCGGTTTCCGCTGGTCTTCGGGGATCAGCGTCCGGGCCACGGCGATTTCGTCGCAATGGGTGAAACGGGCGCAGTTGGTACAGTCCTTCCAGACCTTGTGCGGCAGGGTATCGCGGTCGACCACCTCGAAACCGTGACGGCCGAAGAAGCTGGTCTCGTAGGTCAGGGCGAATACCCGGGCGACGCCCAGTTCCTCGGCCTCTACGATCAGCTCGTCGACGATGCGCCCGCCGATTCCGCCGCCCTGGCATCCTCTCCGGACGGCCAGCGACCGCACCTCCGCCAGGTCGTGCCAGATGATGACGAGCGATCCGCACCCGATCACCTGTCCGTCGCGTTCGGCGACGACGAAATACCGGATCTGCTCGAAGAGGCGGTAAACCGACACCGGGAGGAGGATGTCCTCGTCGATGTAAGGCTGGAGGATCTCCATGATCTCGGGAACGTCCCCGATCACGGCCGGGCGGATGACGATGTCGCTACCGTTCGATGCCGGCGACCCGGTTGTGTCCGCTTTATTCATGATCGCTCTGCTCCAATGCATCCTGCGCCAGGATCTCGCGGGCCTGTTCCAGCTGGTTAACCGCGCGCCAGGATCTCTCGGGCCTGTTCCAGTTGGCGCAGCACGGCTTCCTTTCCGGTGCCGCCGGGAAGGGCGCGCTTGTCGGCGCTGTCGTCGAACCTGAGCCCGGCGATCACGGCTTCGTCGAAATGTTCCGAATACTGACGGTACAGCTCGAGCGGCAGGTTGCGCAGGCTGCAGCCTCGGTTCATGGCCTCGTCCACGAGCGCGGCCACGATGCCGTGTCCTTCGCGGAACGGCACGCCGCACCGGGTCAGGTAGTCCGCCAGGTCCGTGGAAAGCATGGCGTCGTCCATGTTTTTTTCAACCCGATCGCCTCTTACCTCCAGCGTCTCCCAGATCGCCGTGAAGACCGTCAGCGCGACGATCACCGTGTCGATGGCGTCGAAAAGCGGTTCCTTTTCATCCTGCATGTCCTTGTTGTACGTGTGGGGCAGGCCCTTGAGTATGGTGACGAGGGTGACCAGGCTGCCCACGACGCGGCCGGTCTTGCCCCTCAGCAGTTCGGCGGCGTCCGGGTTCTTCTTCTGCGGCATAATGCTGCTGCCCGTGGCCAGCCGGGGATGCTGCGTGACGTACCCGAATTCCGTGGACGACCAGATGACCAGGTCCTCGCAGGCCCGGCTGATGCGGATCATCAGTGTCGTGCAGGCGGCGAGGAACTCGACGTTGTAATCGCGGTCGCTCACCGCGTCGATGCTGTTGGGCGAGATGCCGTCGAAACCCAGTTCATCGGCCAGGAACGCGCGGTCGATCGGGAAGGCGCTGCCCGCCATCGCCCCGGCGCCGAGGGGCATGACGTTGATCCGCTTCCGGCAGTCCGCCAGACGCTCCCGGTCCCGCTGGAGCCCGAACAAGAGCGAAAGGGCGTAGTGGGCGAACCGGATCGGCTGCGCCTGCTGCAGGTGGGTATACCCGGGGAAGACGACATCCACCGTGCGTTCGGCCAGCCCCAGCAGCGCTGCCTGGCATTCCCGGATCCGCCCGGAGACGTCGTCCACCACCTCGCGGAGATACAGTCGCTCGTCCGTGGCGTTCTGGTCGTTGCGGCTCCGGCCCGTGTGCAGTTTTCCGCCCACGGGACCCACTTTCTCGATCAGGCGTTTCTCCACGGCCATGTGGATGTCTTCCAGATCCCGGGTCAGCGCATAGGCGCCGCTTTCGATCTCGCCTTCGATCTCGCCCAGTGCCTTTTCGATTACGCGGCCCTCGTCGGCGGTGAGCACGCCAATGCGCAACAGCCCGCGGGCATAGGCGATGCTACCCCGGATATCCACGCGGAAAAGGCGGCGGTCCGCGTCGATGGACGCGTGGAAATCATCCATGAGTCGATTGAGTGCTTCGTCCCGGCTTTCGGTCATGATGCTCCATTCATGTTAAAACGGTCACTTTGCGCGTGCAGCTGACTGCGGCGCAGGTAGATCATCATCCTGCACGGTCAGCTTACCATGCGGGCTCCTCACCGCGCGTCCAGCACAACGCCGATGATCCCGAGCGCCTCGTCCACGTGCCGCTGATCGATCACCAGGGGCGGCGCACAGCGGAGCACGTTGTCCCCGGCCGTTCCCACGATCAGGCCCTTGTCCCGGCACGCGCTTACGAGGTCGCCTACCTTGTCTTCGAATTCCACGCCGATCAACAGGCCCGCGCCCCGGACCTCCTTGATGTCCTTGTGAGTTTCAGCGAGGGCATTCAGTCCGGCGGTCAGTTTGCCGCCCATTTCCAGGGCCCGGTCCGCCAGACCCTCGTCGATCATCTTGCTGACGACGGCGTGGGCCACGTGACAGGCCACCGGGTTCGCCCCGAAGGTGGAACCGTGCATGCCCGGCTTGAGGACTTCGGCGATGTGGGATTTCATCATGACGGCGCCGATGGGCAGGCCGCCGGCCAGCGGCTTGGCCAGGGTCATGACGTCCGGTTCGATGCCGTGGTGCTGGTAGGCGAAGAGCTTGCCCGTGCGGCACAGGCCGCACTGGATCTCGTCGAAGATCAGGGCGACTTTGCGTTCGTCGCACATCTTGCGCAGATGCCGCAGGAATTCCACGTGCGCCGGGTTCACGCCGCCCTCGCCCTGGACGGGCTCCACCATCACGGCCGCGGTCCGTTCCGCCGATATCGCCTCTTCGAGGGGCTCGATCTCGTTCAGGGGCAGGTAGACCATCCCCGGAAGCATGGGCTTGAACCCCTCGTGGTACTTGGGCTGGGCCGTGGCGCTGACGGCGCCGTAGGTCCGTCCGTGAAAGGCGTTCTCGAAGGTCACGATCTCGTGCTTGGCCTCGCCGCCCGCTTCGGACGCCCACCGGCGCGTAAACTTCAGGGCCGCTTCGATGGACTCCGATCCGCTGTTGCAGAAGAAGATCCTTGCCGGGAAGGCGTTGTCCACCAGCAGCTTCGCGAGCCTCACGTGGGGTTCCGTGTGGTACAGGTTGGAGATGTGCATCAACTTCGCGGCCTGCTGCGCCACGGCGCCGATGATCTCCGGCACCCCGTGGCCCAGGGAGTTCACCGCGATGCCGCCGAGGAAATCGAGATACCGCCTGCCCTCGAGGTCGTAGACGTAAGCGCCGCTGCCCCGGTCGAACACGACGGGCGGACGCACGTAGGTCGGCGCGATGTACTGTTCCTCCAGGGCGATGATCTCTTCGGTATTCATGCTTTTTCCTTTCTTCCAGTGGTTGCTGCCGACTGCTTCACCTCGGCCGGTAGCGACACGGTGCTATCCGTTAGCAAAACGGCGCTAACCGGTCGTCACTACCGTTCCGAAAACACTTTCTTCCGACGCCAGTTCCTTCCGCAGCGTTCCGGCCCCCCGCCACGCGATGATGCGGGCGCGGAGGACGCCATAGGACAGGCACTCGAGGGCGGAGCGGACCTTGGGAATCATCCCGCCCGTGATTTCTCCCGCTTCGATCAGGGCATCGGCCAGTTCGGGAGTCAACTTGCGAACGGGCCGGCCGTCGGACCGGTGGATGCCGGCCACGTCCGATATGAACACGACGTCGTCGCAGGCCACGGCCCGGGCGATGTCCAGCGCGGCGTGGTCCGCGTTGACGTTGTAGGTCTCCCCGTTGACGCCCCCCGAAATGGGGGAGACGACGGGCGTGACGTGGTTCGACGCGCAGAGATCGAAGAGGGCGGTATTCACCTCGACGATCTCTCCCACGAAGCCGATGTCCACGCCGTCCTCCCGGTACTTCTCAGCCCGCAGCAGGCCCATGTCCTTCCCGCTTACGCCGAGCGCATTCACGCCGCTGTGCTGGAAGCGCGAGACCAGTTCCTTGTTGACCTTGCCCGACAGGACCATCTCCACGATTTCGACCATGTCGCCGTCCGTGACCCGGAGTCCGTTCACGAAGGTGAACTCCTTGCCGAGCAACTCCAGATAACGGCCGATCTCCGCACCGCCGCCGTGGACGATGATCGGGAAAACGTCCGGCAGGTCCCGAAGGTCGGCGGCCAGTTCCTCGATCACGCCGTCCTGCTCGATCGTCGCGCCGCCGAGTTTTACCACGATGTTTTGTGCCATACTAGATCAGCCCCGTCGTTTCGTCCAGGCCACTCATGACGTTCACGTTCTGCAGCGCCTGGCCGGCAGCGCCCTTGACCAGGTTGTCGATGGCGGACGTGACGATGGCCAGGTCCGATCCGTCGACGCGGTCGATCCGCAGGTCGCAGTAGTTCGTCCAGGTCACGAAACGGGTCTCGGGATAGCCGGAATGCGACAGCCGGATGAAGGGCTCCCCTTCATAGCGCCGCTCGTACAGGGCCCCCAGGTCACCATGGGTCGCGCCGTTCTTCACACGTACGTAGGTCGTCGCCAGGATGCCCCGGCTCATGGGCGTCAGGTGAGGCGAAAAAACCACGTAGGGCCGCGCATCGGAGAACCTGGACAGTTCCTGCTCGATTTCCCCCACGTGGCGATGCGAGTGACCGATGTTGTACGGTGTGATGCTGTCGTTCACCTCCACGTAGAGATTGCGCAGCTTCAGGCCCCGGCCAGCGCCGCTGACGCCCGACTTGGCGTCCACGATGATCTGCCCGGCGTCGATCACGCCCTCTTCGAGCAGCGGGGCCAGGCCGAGGATCACGCCGGTGGGATAGCAGCCGGGGTTGCCCACGAGATCGGCCGACCGTATGCGGTCCCGGTTCAGTTCGGGTATCCCGTAGACCGCGGAATCGAGGAGCGACGGGGCGGTGTGCGGGCGACTGTACCAGGACGTGTAAACCTCCGGATCGTCGAACCTGAAATCGGAACTGACGTCCACGACGCGCACGCCCCGGTCCAGGAAGGCGCCGACCCGGTCCATGGCCACCCCGTCCGGCGTGCAGAAACAGACCACGTCGGCGGGTTCGTCCGCAATGTCGTCCAGGGATCTCAGCGTGACGTCCCTATCCGGATCGACCCGGGGAAAGACCTCGCCGAGGTGTTGGCCGGTGTACTGTTCGGACGTGGCGAAAACGATCTCGATGCCGGAATGCCGCGACGCAAGCCGGTACAACTCCATGCCCGTGTATCCCGTCGCGCCGATGATGCCCAGTCTGATCATGTGCCTTCCCTCTTCTGCTTCACCGCTTCTGCTTCATAATGGCCTTGACGCGCCGCAGTGTTTTTGCGGCCTGCGCGGTCGACTTGGTAATCAGCAGAATCGTGTTCTCGCCCGCGACACTGCCCACGATCTCCGGCCATTCCGCCTGGTCGATCGCCTCGCACACTCCCGACGCATGGCCGGCGGAGGTCTGCAGGACGACCTGGTTCATCGCGTCGTCCGCACTGACGACGAAATCCCGGATCTCCCGCTCGACCAGTTCGTCCTGGGTCTCCACCGAGTAGTAACGCGGCAGCACATACTTGTACTGCCCGTCCGCGAGACGCGTCTTGATGACGTGCAGTTCCTTGAAATCCTTGGACAGCGTGCCCTGGTTGACGTCGATCCCTTCCGTGTGCAGGGCCGCGATCACCTCCTTGTGCGTATGGAAGTGTCCCCGTTCGATGAGTGATCGTATGGTGCCCTGGCGCTGGTGCTTGGCGTTCATGATTGATTGAAGAATATTTATATTTAATTGAGAATTATTATTCCATTCTTGCACGGACGCAATATAGGCAGGATTAGAAGTTCGTCAAGAAAAAACATCGCCTATCGACCAATTATGTATTGGAGCGGTTCAAATCCAGGTTGACAAACCAGCAAGAGGTTGTTATTTTAGGTATGAGATCACGAGTACGTATTTCGTATGGAGAAAATATGAAAATCTCAGAACGCGGACAGATAACCATACCTAAACGGCTGAGAGACCGTTTCGGAATGCATCATGATGTAGAAGTAGTCATTACGCCTACGGAGAAGGGATTGCTGATCCAGAAGCGAGCATCATCCCAACACCCGGTGGATCGCGTCTACGGCATTTTGGGCACTGGTGGGAATACAGACGAATACATCGAAGAGATCCGGGGAAGATGATCACTGCTGTCGACACAAACATCCTGTTGGACGTGTTTCATTCAGACAGCTTTTATGGATCGCAGTCCAGAGAAGCAATGCGTGAAGCCTTTGACAGAGGCGGAATACTCGTTTGCGACTTGGTTTACGCGGAGCTCGTACCGACTTTCAAGGACCGGGACACCCTGGATGGCGCCTTGCGAGAGTTAGGAGCGAGATCGTCCCCCATCGATACGGAAATTGCTTTCGAAGCGGGGTTGCGCTGGATGCGGTACCGGCAGGCGGGGGGACCCAGGGATCGGATCATCACAGACTTCCTCATCGGCGCTCACGCAATGGTTTCCGCAGACGCCTTTCTTACCAGAGATCGCGGTTTTTACGAGACCTATTTCCCGGAATTGAGTAAGAATTGACGTTTGGCATATACCTAGTCAGATACCGCACTACCCCGGCCCCTCCCACCCCGGCCTTCTGAACTTGCCCGACCTGCCGCCGTCCTTCTCCACCAGCAGGATGGAGGCGATCACCATGGTCCGGTCCACGGCCTTGCACATGTCGTAGA
>VXRC01000036.1 GCA_009838645.1 Gemmatimonadota bacterium
ACGCCTCCCCCCCCCCCGCCGCCCCCCGCGCCCCGCCGCCCGCCCCCGCCCCGCCCCGCGGGGCCCGGGGGGGGGGGGGGCGGGGGGGGCCGCCCCCCCCCCCGCGACCGGGTCCTCGAGTACGTCGATGATAAGCCGCATGATGTAAGGCGGAGCGAGTTCGGCCAGGGTGAACAGGAGCGACAGGAAGACCATCAGCGCGAGTTTGGCCTTGAAGGGCACGGCGTATCGGGCGATCCGCCGCATCATCGCGAGCCGGTTGGTACATGCCGAACAGATCCCGTTCGGCTCGGGCAGGAGTCGTCCGCACCGGTCGCACCGGGTCTTGTCCACCTCCCCCTGCATGTCGACCGGGTCATCCTTGATGAGCTGGTCGATACCCCGGGCGATCCGCGCGAACTTGGCGCGCTGGGACGGGGTGTAGCGGATGACCTCGACCTCTTCGTTCCCGATCACCACGTTGATCCGGCCCGAGCCGACCAGTTCTTCCACGGCGGCGCTCTTGGCATCGGACAACTCGATGGACGCGTCCCCGTTTCCCATGCCTGCCCCGTTCGAATCGAACCGTAACACGCGCTGGTCCGTCACCAGGAGCCAGCGTTCCTCGAAGCGCAGGTCTTCCGTCAGGTCGGTCGCCGCGGCGATGCGGACGGACTCTCCTTCGCGCAGCGCCTCCCGGCATCGGTCGGCCAGCGCGTCGGGCATCCTCTCCTGGTAGGTGGTCGCGGTGTCGGTCATGCCACCTCCATGATCTCGGACGTGGCTTTCTGCAGCCGCACCAGGTGATGGAAATGGCCCCGGTTCGCGATCAGTTCTTCGTGGGTGCCTTCCTCGACGACCCGGCCCTGCTCCAGCACCACCAGCCGGTCGGCGTCCCGCAGCGTGGACAGGCGATGGGCGATGGCGATCGTCGTGCGCCCCTTGATCAACCGCGCGATGGCTTCCTGGAGCTGTTTCTCCGTCTCGGCGTCCACCGAGGACGTCGCCTCGTCCAGGATCAGGATGCGGGGGTCGTGGAGGATCGCCCGGGCGATGGATACGCGCTGCTTCTCGCCGCCCGACAGCCCCGTGCCCTTATCCCCGAGAATCGTATCGTATCCATCGGGCTTCGCGAGGATGAAGTTGTGGGCGTTGGCCGCCCGGGCCGCCGCCATGATGTCCTCGAAACTCGCGGCGGGCTTTCCGTAGGCGATGTTCTCCCGGATCGTCCCGTTGAAAAGGATCGGTTCCTGCAGGACGACGCCGATATGGCCCCGCAGGTCTTCGAGCCGGATGTCCCGCAGGTCCACGCCGTCCAGCGTGATCGAACCGTAGTTCACGTCGTAGAACCGGCAGATGAGGTTTATGGTCGTACTCTTCCCGGCGCCCGACTTGCCGACCAGCCCGATCATTTCGCCGGGCCGGATATGTAGATTGACGTCCCGCAGCACCGGCAGCGCGGCGTCGTACCCGAACGTCACGTCCTGGAACTTGATCTCGCCCCGCGTCTGCAGCATCTGCTTCGCGTTCTTGTCTTCGTAATTCTCCGGTTCCATGTCGATGAGCTCGAAGACTCGTTCGGCGGCGCTCATGGCCCGCGTCATCCAGCTGTTGACCCGGCCGAGCCACCGCAGCGGACCGTAGAACATCTGCAGGTAGAAGTAGAACAGTATCAACTCGCCCAGGGTGAGTTCCTGTCCGAGCACCTGCCCGCCTCCCACCAGCCACACCACGACAAAGCCCAGGAAGTTCAGCAGGCCCATGGTGGAGAAGTAGTAGATCCACTGTTTCTCGGTCCAGTACTCCAGGGCGAACATGTCCCTCGCGTTGCGTCTGAACCGGCCGACCTCCCTGTTCTCCTGGGCGAAGGCCTTGACGATACGAATGCCCGAAAGGGATTCCTGAATGTGGGTGAAGAACCCTTCCCACTGGCGCCACATCCGGGTGTAGTAGGTCCGCAACCTCCGGTAGAGGACCCGGCCCCATATGACGATGAGCGGCACGGGGATGAGGATGTAGAGCGTAAGCACCCAGTTGGTGTAGAACAGCATGCCGATGATCCCGAGCGTTGTCATCCAGCGGAGGATGAGGAAGGGCAGGCCGTCCACCAGGAAGCTGCGCACGTTCCGGGTGTCCCGCGTCACGCGCGAAAGCAGGCCGCCCGTCTTCTGCTTGTCGTGGAACCCCAGCGAAAGGTATTCGACGTGATGGTACACCTGGGCCCGGATATCCGCCACCACGCGGGCGCCCACCCAGGCCGTCAGCCAGCCGTTCGCCATCTCGCCCAGCCAGCGGAGTACGAGCAGGCCGGCCATGGCCGCGACGAACCAGAACAGCAACTCCTTGTCGCCGTTCTCGAAAGCGTCGTCGATGATGAGCTGCGTTATCTTGGGCGGGAGGAGTTCCGCCACGCTGAGCACGGCGAACAGCGCCACCATGGCGATGGCCCTGGTCCGGTGGGCGCCCAGGTAGGAGCAGATCCGCTTGAGCATGCCCCACTTGCTGACGCAGGCGGGACACAGCCCGTCCCGGGTGGGCAGACGCCTGCCGCAGGTGTCGCAGACCACCCGGGGGAATTCCGTCTTGACCTGAAACGGCTTTTCCTCGATGTGCTGCTCGATGCCGCGCTGCGCCTCGTTGAAGACGTCTACGCGGCTCTGGGAATAGCGAATCAGCGGAATCGTGTCTTCTGCCGTGTAGACTTCCAGGCAGGAGCCGCCTACCAGGGGTTCCACCGCCACCCTGGTCAGGTCCTCCAGCGGCACGGCGATGTCGTCGCCGGCGCCGTTGAGTTCCAGGGCCATGACGCGTCGGTCGGTTACGATGAGCCAGGAGGGCTGGAACCGGCCTTTCGCGTCCAGGTCCGATTCCAGGGTGATGTGGATTTCTTCGTCGGTTTCCAGTACGGGGTAGAGCTTTTTCTGAATCTGATCCGGCAGGGGATCGGCCAGGCGCATGTAACTTCCTTTGGGACCTTGCTGCGGGGCGTGCCGACTTGAGGAATGAACGGAACCGGTCATATATCAATAAAGTGGATGCATCCGTAACGCTTCACTGCCTCGAATGCGATTTGAAGTCCTTGTACAGTGTGAGGAAATCGCGGCTCGCTCCAGTTCGCGAAGGTACACTTTATGAGCCCGAAAATCAAGGAAAAGCACCCTACCAAGCATGTTTATTTACTGTAATTACTTTTATTTACGTCCGCTGGATCATACATTGCCAGAGATGACTCCACACCGTCTCGAAAGCCTGCTGTCCCGCTTCGCCGGCCTGTCCATCATGGTCGTCGGCGACTTCTTCCTGGACAAGTACCTGGTCCTCGATCCGGCACTGGACGAACCGTCCCTGGAGACGGGGCT
This sequence comes from Gemmatimonadota bacterium, assembly GCA_009838645.1. NCBI lineage: Bacteria > Pseudomonadati > Gemmatimonadota > Gemmatimonadota bacterium. Next base: position 3,339 of record VXRC01000036.1, read on the forward strand.
GGCCGCGCGCCAGGTCGTGGCCAGACGCTGCATGCCCGGCGCCGCGGGCACGGTCATGGCCAACCTGCATGCCCTGGGTGTCGGACACTTGCTCGCCGTTGGGGTCACGGGCGACGACGGGGAGGGTTACGAACTCAGGCAGGGACTGGCGGCAATGGGGGTCCGCCTCGACGGACTGTTCGAATCCCCGGACCGGTTCACGCCTACCTACATCAAGCCCATGAACCGGAAGCCGGGAAGAGAGAGGGAATCGAACCGCATCGACATACAGAACCGGACGCCCACGCCGCGGGTCCTGGAAGAGCGGCTGGTCGAATTTCTGGAAGACATGGCGCCCAGGGTGGACGGGGTGGCGGTCCTGGACCAGGTGGGACGGCGCAACACCGGAGTGGTCACGGACCGGGTCCGGGAAGCGATCGGCAACCTGGGCAGGACCCTGCCGGACAAGGTCATCCTGGCGGATTCGCGCGAACGCATCGGCGATTTCCGCCACGTCATCCGCAAGGGAAACCGGGACGAGGTCCGAGGGGCCGCGGGGAACGCAGACGAAGACCAGAAAGAAACGGCCGATCTGGCGGCGGCGGAAAGGTGGGGAAGTGGCCTTTTTGATACCAGCACCGGCGGCGGGGAAGGAACGGCCCGGCCGGTTTATATCACCCTCGGCGCGGAGGGCCTGCTGCTGATTGACGACGAGGACAGCCGGCATGTGCCTGGCATACGCGTTCCGGGACTCGTGGACACCGTCGGGGCGGGAGACAGCGTCACGGCCGGGATCGTGGCCTCGCTGGCCGCCGGCGCGACGCCCATGGAGGCCGGCCTGGTCGGCAACCTCGCGGCTTCGGTCACAATCCGTCAACTGGGCGGCACGGGAACGGCCTCGCCCGCGCAGTTGATGGAAGCCATGAAGACCATGATGGAAGCCTGAATGCGACGGGCTGAAGGGGCCGCCAGTGGCTTCGGCGGTGCGCCCCGTCAGGTGGAGCGGACCGGCGGGAGGTTCGGCTGGGAAAAGCGTCTAACCCGGTTCCACCTTCCAGAAACTGAATACAATGGACAAGGCTACGGGCATCCACTGGATGTTCCGGTCGTTGAACGCGCGAATGTACCGGACGTCCAGCGCCAGGCCGACCGTGGACGTCATCGGCACATGCACGCCGCCGCCGATGAGGATGCTGAATGAAGTCTCTGTACTGAACGCGGTCAGCTTCGTGCCGCGTACGGTACCGAAGAACCGGTCGATTGCCCTGGAGTAGCCGATGCCGCCCAACCCGTATACGGCCGCGGGGGAAGTGGAGGTTTTGTACATCAACCCGAAGTTGGCGCCTTCCAGGCTCACGTTGGCATCCACGTGCGGACCAAGTCGCTGCAGCGCATCGTCACTCAAGCGGTCCCGGTCGTGTTGGCCCCGTTTGACGGAAAAGAGGTTGTCATAGCCGTTGAACGCGAGATGAACGGACTCGGAAACGCGTACCGTCATCCCCAGGAGGAACAGGGATCCTCTGGTCTTTCCGTCCGCAAAACCGCCTGAAGGAATACTCCTTCCGCCACCCAGGCTGATCGACATGCGCTTTTCGGGGACCTGGGCGAATCCCTTGCCGGTTGCCGACAACGAGACTGCGGTAGCCAGAAGGATTAAGACGATCTTCTTCATGCATGTCGCCCGTGACCGGCACGTGCTATGCCTTTTGCGCGCCGGCCTTTTCACGGGTCCGGCGGCCGCTCAGATAGGCCTTCAGCTTCGGCGGGAAATCCCGTTTGACCAGTTCCTGCCGCAGCGCCCACTGATCTTCGGCCGCCACCGGGGACGTCTCCTTGATTTCGCCGCCTTCCATGATCAGGATCGGTTCACCGTCCCGGTAGAGGATCCGGTTGGTCGTAATGCCGGGAACGCGCCGCCCGGGCGTGATGATGCCGACCAGGTTCAGGGGGTCGGCGGCGCTGATGGCCACGAGCGTGCCCTGTTTCTCCTTGCGCCGGATGCTGCGCAGCAGGGTCACCGCTTCGCCCAGGGCGTACTGCTCGCCCCAGACGCCGTTCACGAACCGGCCGCCGCGGATCTCTCCCCGGGCTTCCATCCGCCGCAGCACACGCACCAGGTCCCGCCACGGCGGCGAGGTGTTCTCACGCTCCGTGAGGCGGCGGAACACCACGCCGTACCGGGCGAGCGCGACGCGGGCGTAGGCCTCGAGATCCTCTTCCGTGCGGTCTTCCACCGGCGTCCTGGCAGTCAGACCCCACCGTCCCGCCGTCGACAGGTCGAAGGGATTCCGGCGTTCCCGTCCCCGCCGGGACTCCCGGTGACGCGACGGCACCAGCAGAGCCCGGAGGCCCGCGAAACTGTCGGAGGTCGCCATCCCCGCCGATACCAGCTCCGCCACGGCTTCCTCGGCGTGGGTCCGGAGGAGGCCCGACTGCGAGGTGATGTCGTCGAAAAACACCGCGCCATGCCGGGTCATCAGTTCCAGCACCGTCTTCGCGTAGGTGGAAAGCGGAAGGTCTTCTTCGCCGGCCGCGCCGCTCAGGGACATCCACAGCGAACGGTTCATGCGGTCCACGATGGCGATGGGCGTAGACCGGATCGGACCGGCCGTCTTTCCGTGCTCACCGTTCGACCGGTGGGGACGAAGCCGTCCCCAGGCATACTTGCCGGAAAGGCACAGGTTGTCAAGCCAGGCGTAATCGTAGTCGGTGACGCGGGACGGCAGGATCTCGCTCTCCCAGGCCGCGGCCGGGGCTTCCACGCCTTCCAGCATGCGCAGCACGGCCGTCACGGCGTCGGCCCCCTTGAGCCGGGTGTCGGGCGCCAGGTGATGCCAGGTGAAGAGGAACTGCATGAAGTCGGCGGGTGAAACGGGCTGGATCTCCCGGCGCAGTTTGGTGATCGTGAAGCGGTGGATCCGCGCCAGCAGACGGCGCTCGCACCATTCCAGCACGTCCGCGTCCGGCGAGAACTGTCCCCTGAAGACAAAACCTTCCTGCTCCAGGGCGATCAGCGCCTGATCGACCTTGCCGACGGGCAGGTCGATGGACCCGGCCAGTCCGGCCGCCGTAACCGGTCCCAACGTCTCCAGCCTGCCCCGTATCAGTTCGACCAGCGCGAATTCTTCCAGCCCGTGCTTCTCCGTGGCAGATGCGTCAGCGACGGTTGCGTCAGTGGCGGTTGCGTCAGTGGCGGTTGCGCCGACCTCAGATGCATCATCGGCGGTCGGCTCAGCCGGCCTGGCCTGCCTGGCCGCGGCCTGAAAACCCTTCTCCAGGTTGCTTCTCACGTCGTCCGGGATGCCCTCCTCAGGTTCGAACCGCCCCCGCGGGTGCACCCCCTCGAAATGGATGCGGCGTTCCAGGGGCGTCCACAGGCGCTTTCCGCCCTCCGTCACGAGCGTGGCGGCCCGGCGGTCGCCTTCCAATACGGCGTAAAACTCCGTCCAGCTGCCGAACTGATCGCCCTTTCGCCCCTCTTCGTCCGTGACGTACCCCGCGAGCACCAGAGCGTCGTGGAGTTCGTCGGGACTGCGCACCTCGGGCCAGGCGTCGCCACGCACGGTGTCGATGGCCTCGGGGTCCAGGCGTCCCAGGTCGCCGGCGACCGCGGGGTCGAGCCAGCGTCGGTTCCGAACGGCGTTGGTCCGCCGCTCCTCGAGGGGCGCGTCGTCCAGGAAGGCATAGGGCCGGGCGTTGAGGATCTCCTCGGCCATGGGCGAGGGCTCGCGGAGGTCCCGCGCGTGCACGTTCATGTCTCCTGACTTCATCGTTTTCAGGACCGACTCGAGCGTTTCGACGTCCATGGCCTCGTGCAGGCAGTCCTCGATCGTCTGGCTGACCAGGGGATGGTCCGGCACCTCCCGGTCGCCCGCGATGTTCTCCAGGCACGCGATCTGGTCGGGGAACACCTGGGCGATCAGGTCCTCGGCCACGGACCGCTGTATCTGTGGCGGCACCCGGTCCCCGCCCCTGCGCCGCAGCACGGCCAGGGCGGTCGACGCGTTCCAGCGCCAGCGCACCTCGAACATGGGCGCGTCGAGGAGGGCCTGGACCAGGACCTCCCGGACCGTCTTGGCGTTGAGGTAGCTGAAGACGTCGTCCAGGGGGAAGCTGTGGGTGGCGCCCAGGGAAAGGATGATGGAATCCTCGTTCGCCGCGGCCTGCAGCTCGAAGTTGAAGGTCCGGCAGAAACGCTTGCGCAGGGCAAGTCCCCAGGCCCGGTTGACCCGGCTGCCGAAGGAGCTGTGGAGCACCAGGTGCATGTCGCCGGCCTCGTCGAAGAACCGTTCCGCCACCAGGTCTTTCTGCGAGGGGATGACGCCGAGGGCCGCCTTGGCCGCGCCGAGGTATTCCGCGATCTGCGTCGCGGCCACGTGGGAGACGCCCGCGGATTCCATCAGCCAGTCCTCGGCCTCCCGCTTCCATTCCGGGTCGAGCTTCCCTTTCTCCGTTCCCACGTCCATCCGGCTCGCGACCTCTTCCCTCAGCCGCGACAGCGAAGCGGAAAGCTCGACCGTCCTACCCGGCGCTTCGCCGAACCAGAAGGGCATGGTGGGGGGCAAGCCCTGGGCGTCCTCCACGCGGATCTTGCCCTTCTCCACGCGCAGGATGCGCCACGAGTTGTTCCCCAGTTGCACGATGTCCCCGGCCGTGCTCTCGATGGCGAAGTCCTCGTTCAGCGTGCCGATGAAGGTCTCCGTGGGCTCCATGATCACGTCGTAGTCGAACTGGTCGGGAATCGTCCCGCCCGACATCAGCGCGTTGATCCGGGCCCCCTTGCGGCCCCTGACCGTACCATTCATCAGGTCCCGCTGGATGTAGGCGTGCTTGCGGCCCCGTCGCGGCGTATAGCCTTCGGCCAGCATGGACACGACGCCGTCGAATTCCTCCCGGGACAGACCGCGGTAGGGATAGGCCTTTCGCACCAGGTGGTACAGTTCGTCCTCGCTGAAATCGCAGTTGGCCACCTCCGCGATGATCTGCTGGGCCAGCACGTCGAGGGGCTGGTCGGGGATGATGATCCGGTCCAGCTCGCCCCGCCGCACCGAATCCATGATCGCGGCCGCCTCAACGAGCTCGTCGCGCGTCAGGGGGAACAGGCGGCCCTTCGGCGTGCCCGTGATCGTGTGTCCCGACCTGCCCACCCGCTGGATGAGCGTCGCGATCGCCTTGGGGGAGCCGATCTGGCAGACGAGGTCCACGGATCCGATATCGATCCCCAGTTCCAGGGAGGCCGTGGCTACGAGGGCCTTAAGCGCGCCGGCCTTGAGCCGTTGTTCGGCGTCGTGCCGGTGCTCCTTCGACATGCTGCCGTGGTGGGAGGTGACGTTTTCTGTACCCAGCCGTTCGCTCAGGTGGCGGGCCAGCCGCTCCGACATGCTCCGCGTGGTGACGAAGACCAGGGTCGTCCGGTGCCGCAGGATGAGCTCCTCGAGGCGTTCGTACACTTCCTCCCACACCTCGTTCGACATGACGGCGCCGAGGGGGGAACGGGGGACTTCGATCTTCAGCTCGAGTTTGCGCCGATGCCCGGTATTGAGGATCTTGCAGCCCTTGCCCTTCGCGTAGCCCGCGCCGGCGAGGAAGTGGGCGATCCGGTCGATGGGTTTCTGCGTGGCCGATATGCCGATGCGCGTGAGCCGACCGGTGGCAAGCCGTTCCAGCCGCTCCACCGACAGGGCAAGGTGCGACCCCCGCTTGTTGCCCACCAGCGCGTGGATCTCGTCGATGATGAGCGTGTGCACGTTCGGCAGGATCCGGCGCCCGCCCGCGCTCGTGAGCAGCAGGTACAGGCTTTCCGGCGTCGTCACCAGGATGTGGGGCGGATGCTTCGTCATGGCGGCTCGCTCGCTCGTGGGCGTGTCGCCCGTGCGGACCGCCACGCGGATGGGCACGTCGGGCCGGCCGCGCTCCTTGAGGATCGCCTGGATGCCCTTCAGCGGGACCTGCAGGTTGGCGTGGATGTCGTTGCTGAGGGCCTTCAGGGGGGACACGTAGACGATCTGCGTGCCCTCGGGCAGCGTACCATACTGGCCCTGCCGCACCAGGTCGTCGATGGAGGACAGGAAGGCCGCCAGCGTCTTGCCGGAACCCGTGGGCGCCGCGATCAGCGTGTTTTGCCGCTGCTTGATGACCGGCCAGGCGCGCTTCTGGATGTCGGACGGCTCGTCGAACCGGTCCTCGAACCAGGCGGCCACGGCGGGATGGAAGAGGTCGTTGGCCATGGATTTCTGATCTTGTGATTCATACTTCCGTCGGACCGTCGCGTTTCCGGTGAAATGTCACGCATACGGCTCACGGTCCGGCGAAGGAAAGTGCTATACTTATGAAGGAAGTCGATTTCTTTGTTACAATCAAGTGTTGAGTGCGATCCCCGCACCGGATTTCTCGATCGCTGACAGTGGCTAGTAGGCTATGGCGTAGATCAGCAGTACGGTGCCCAGGATGAGCGCGATCAAGCCCCTGTTCCGGGTGGTGAGTCCGATTCGTTCCACCGTTCGGCCGCCGGCCCAAACAATCACGCCCGATACGAACAGGTATATCCCTGCGGCGATCAACAACACGCTCATGATGCTGGCCCGATGTTGAGACTATGGGGTACGGAGAAACGTCAGGTCAGCAAGGTAATCCCGATGGTGTTTATGACCACGCCCACGGCCATGGCGATCTTGCCGCGCCTGGGGGTGGATAGGCCGATACGTTCCATGTTATTGCCGCCGGCCATGGCGAGCAGGCCCGTGATGAAGAGAAACATGCCCACGAGCATCAATGGGAAAATAAAGACGGCGTCCAACACTTCGCTCATAACGGTGGCTCCTTGTTGAATCACGCCTCATACAGCACCGGGCAATACGCGGGATCGTCCAGGTGCTGCACGTAGTAGTCGGTGCGGCCCTCCACCGGCCTGGTGTTCTCCGTCCGCAGGTGAAAGGCAAAGCTGCGGCGCGGCGCGTCCGATACGTTCGGCCCGCTGGCGTGGTAGGTGTGGCGGTCGTGGAAACTGACCGCGCCGGGAGGCAGGACCGCTTTGACCTCCTCCCAGCTTTCTCCCTCGGGTACGGGGATGTCCTTCTGCTGCGCTTCGTGGTCGTGGCCGAAGAAGTCGCCGCTGTCCAGCAGCCCCCACCGGTGCGAGCCCCGCAGGAAGCGCATGGGGCCGGACGCCCCCGTCACGTCGCTCACGGCGACCCAGGCCGTGAACAGCTCGCCCTCCATGTACCGCCAGTACTGCTTGTCCTGGTGCCAGCCGACGTTGCCGGTCACCCCGCCGTCCGATCCGACCGGCGGCTTGTATAGCATCTGCGACGCCCACAGCTGGACACGTTTCGCTCCCAGCAGGGCGGCCGCCCAGTGCCCGATGGCGGGATGCGAGGCCAGTTCGTAGATGGTCCGGTCCGACAGGTGCGCCTGGTCGATCTTGCGGATGCGCTTCGGGTCGTCGCCAGGGTTCCATGATCGGCGCGGAGGTTCCCCGGTCTCGTAGACGCCGTCCATGACCGCGTCCATACGGGCGGTCACGCGTTCGATCAGATCCGTCGGAATGATGGGCGGTGAAAAAAAGAAGCCGTCTCGCCGGTACCGTTCGCCGGCGTCCGGGGGCATGGCGACCTTCGGCTTCGGGGGCATGGCGACCTTCGGAATGGTACTTGTCATCTGGTCCTCGCGCATCCTCCCTCGCTCGTCAGAAGATACACTACGCCTCAGGCAGCGCGCTCTTGTACGTTTTGCCGTCCCGCGCCTCGTCGAATTCCTCGTTGGCGCGCTTGAGCAGTTCCGGGTCCCGCAACAGGTCCAGGCCCGTCAGCGCCAGGGCCTTGGCCGCGAAGAGCATGCCCCTGCTGCCGATGCTTGAACCGGAGGAGGCCACCATCTGCCAGCTGTGGGCCGGCGTGCCCAGGGGCCAGCAGCAGGTCGTGAGCTGCCCCGTGGGCGCGATCCAGCTCACATCGCCCACGTCCGTCGAACCTTCCACGTGCGGCGGGGTATCGGTATGGGGAAGCACCTGCGTCCAGAGGGGATTCTCGATGCTTTCGGCAATGGAATCCTTGACCGTCGATTTCTCCATCCGCTCGTAGGCCGACCGGACCGCGTTCTCGGGAAAAGTCGCCTGGAGCTGCCGGGCGAAGCGCCGCTCCTCGGCGGTGAAGGCGAGATCGTTCACGGCCTGCATGTTCTTCAGCATCAGGTCGGAGATCGTGCCGTTCGGCAGGACCTCGTAGGCGCCCCCGATGAACTCGATATCGTGGGTCGTGCCGCTCATCAGCGCGGCACCCTTCGCGATGTCGAGCACCCGTTCGTACATCTCGTCCACCTCGGCGCGTTTCGGCGACCGGATGTAGTACCACACCTGGGCAAAGGCCGGCACCACGTTCGGCGCTTCCCCGCCGCTCGTTACCACGCTGTGGATGCGGGCCTCCGGGATCACGTGCTCCCGGAGGTAATTCATGCCCACGTCCATCAGCATCACGCCGTCGAGGGCGCTGCGTCCCTGGTGCGGCATGGCCGAGGCGTGGGCGGCCACGCCGTGGAAGTTCACCTTGAAGGAGTTGAGCGCGAGCGACGAACCGTTCCAGACCAGGTTCGTTGCGCCGGGATGCCAGGTGATGGCGGCGTCCAAGTCGTCGAAGACACCGTCGCACGCCATGAGCACCTTGCCCACCACCTGTTCTTCCGCGGGACAGCCGTAGTACCGGATCGTGCCGGCGATGCCGTCCCGTTCCATCGCGCGCTTCAGGGCCTTTACCGAACCCAGGCACGCCGTGCCGAAGAGGTTGTGCCCGCAGCCGTGTCCGGGGCCACCCGGTTCGATGGCCTCCCGCTCAGCGGAAACCGTCTGGGACAGGCCGAGCAGTGCATCGTACTCGCCCAGGAACCCGATGATGGGATCTCCCGAACCCCAGGTGGCGACGAAGGCCGTTTCCATCCCCCCGGCGCCCCACTCGATGGTAAAGCCGTCCGCTTCCAGATCCTTTGCCTGCAGTTTCGACGCGTAGGTCTCCTGCATGGCGATCTGCGGATGGTCCCAGATGTCCATGGCCATCCGGGACAGGTCGTCGTCCTGGTCGTTGACGTAATCGATGATCAGTTTTTCCGCGGTCATGGTCGGGCTCTCCGGTCGGTGCGCGGGATATTCGTGGAAAATGAGGGATTTGGGATGTCGATGCGGTATACAAGGGTATATTATAACTGTCGTCAGGCCTACATGCAACGTAGATGCGCTGTAGATACATTGTAGATACGACTACACCATGCGCCAGTTCGACCGGAAATTCGGCGAGCGCCTCATCGATGAATCGCCCATGACGCCGGCGGTCTACCTGTTCAAGGACGGGGAGGGCACCGTACTCTACGTCGGAAAGGCCGGGAACATAAGGCGGCGCCTCCAGCAGTACCGAAACGCTTCGCGCCGCAAGGTGCACCGCAAGATGCGGACGCTGGTCCGGGAGGCGAGCACCCTGGTGATCATGCCGCGGGAATCGGAACGCGAGGCCCTGCTGCTCGAGAACGAACTGATCCGCAAGCTGCGGCCGCCGTACAACGAGGACGGCACCTGGGACTTCCTGTACCCGGCCCTCGGCCTGGGCGGCACGGAGAAGCAGGTCCTGCTCTGCTTCACGACCCATGTGGATGCTTGGAAGGAACTGGACCTCAAGTGGTATGGCGTGTTCAAGTCGCGGCGGCGCGCCCTGGCCGCCTTCGACGCGCTGGTCTACGTACTGAAGCTGATCGGGCATATCGAACCGGTCCGGCATCTCCCGCCCCACGAACGGATCCGGGGTTCCCGACTGACCGGATTCCGCCAGGTGCCGACCGAGGTCGTTGCCTCCCTCGAACGCTTCCTGTCCGGCGCCGGCCCCGACGCCCTCGTGCCCCTGACCCACGGCCTGCTGGAGAAACCCGTCGCCCGCCTCGGCGCGTCGGAAGTCCAGCGGAACATCCGTTTTCTGGCACACTTCCACGAACAGGATCTCGCTCCGCTGCGCGCGGCCATGCGTTCGGCGGGCCGTCCGGGTACGTACGTACCGCAGGACGAGCGGGACGCGCTGTTCCTTGCCACGGATGAGCGCATCGGAACCCGTCACGACGTTGATCCCTGACCAGACCCCGCGGTGTCCCGCGGATTTCGGAAACTACCCTACTTTTGCAAGGCTATATTTGATTTTCCTTATTTCTTGACATAAATATGTATTATTTTATATTGTAATGCATATGATAAAACACAATGCAGGAGGTGAATGATCATGATCGAATCCAGTGTCACGAGCAGAGGGCAGACAACGCTCCCCAAGGTAGTTCGGGAATCGCTCGGGTTATCTGCCGGGGACAAAGTTCGCTACGTGATCTGCGACCAGGAAGTACGCATTCTGCCCGTGAGACCGATCGGCAGGTTGTTTGGCATGCTCAAGTACCAGGGACCTGTCGTTACCATCGACGAGATGGAGCAGGCCGTTGCCCGTGGAGCCAGTGAAGAATGATCGCGTTGGACACCAACGTCCTTGTTCGGTTCCTGGTGCGCGACGACGAAGCACAGGCCGCGTCCGCCCGGAATTTAGTGTCATCGTTCACGGTCGATAAACCCGGTTTTGTCTGCCGGGAAGTCATCCTCGAACTCGTCTGGGTCCTGGAACGGGCTTACGGCTTTTCACGTGAGCAGATTGCCGATGTGATGGAGCACCTGGTTTCAACGGACGTTCTGGTAGTTGAAACTGGCGCCGATGTCGCGCGGACTGCGTTCAGTTACGGGACGGGCAGCCCGGGATTCTCGGACCTTATGATACTGGCTGCCGCCGAACGATCGAACGCCTTGCCTTTGCACACTTTCGATCGGAAGGCCGCACGGCAGGAAGGAGTTACCTTAGTATCATGTTCAAAAGCGTAAAACACGATGTATGGGCCTTCGACGCGGAATGGGTGCCCGACCCCGATGCGGGGCGCCTGCTGTACGATCTGCCGGCCGATCTGCCCGTCCGCGACGTCATCCGTGAGATGTGGCGCATGAACGGGGCCACCGAAGAAACGCCGCGGCCCTTTCTCAAGTACGCCATGTCCCGCCTGGTCTCCATCGCCATGGTGACCCGGACCCAGGACCCCCAGGGAAACGTTACCCTCGATCTGCGCGTACAACCCCGGGACCCCAACAACCCCGACGACTGCGACGAAGCCACGATCCTGTCTCGGTTCCTGGAAAGCGTGGGCCGCCGCCTGCCCCAACTCGTCGGGTTCAATTCCACCGGATCGGACCTGCCGGTCATGATTCAGCGGGGGATCATCAAAGGCATCACCGCGGCCGGGTTCTGCAAGCGGCCGGACAAGCCCTGGGAAGGTTACGATTACTTCTCGCGGGCCAGCGAGTGGAACGTGGACCTGATGTCGGCCGTTGGAGAGTGGGGCAAGGCGCGCCCGTCCCTGAAGGAGATGGCGGTGCTGTCCGGCATACCGGGCAAGATGGGCGGTTTCGACGGCGACAGCGTCGCCGAGGCCTGGCTCGACGGCGGCATCCGGCGCATCGCGCAGTACAACCAGCACGACGCCGTGACGACCTACCTCGTCTGGCTGCGCATCGCCCATTTCGCCGGGTTCTTCGGCGACGACCAGTACCGGGAAGAACAGGACCTGTTGCGGTCCATGCTCGAAGAAAAGGCGAAACTGCCGGAGAACGGGCACCTGGCCGAATACGTCCAGGAGTGGGACCGGCTGAAGGGGATGGTGGGGGAAGGGTGAACCACCTCCCAGGATGATCGTACCCACCGGGTATTTACAACGTGGCGGAACTTGATCAGCGCGTCGCGGTCTGACGACGTTACTGGTGCAGATAGTGGTGGTGGCTCCGACGGCTTTGTAAATCGATGTCCACGTATATCGTCGCGTCTGCCGACGAGTTCCCCGAGGAGGCCGTAACTCGCGCCGTGCCGGTCGACACCGCCGTCACCAGGCCGGTGGCGTCCACCGTGACGATTTCCGGGTGGTTGCTCGACCAAACCACCGCCGCGCCCGGGATGATCCTGTTGTTCGAGTCGTAGACCACCGCCGTGAACTGGACCGTCTCGCCCGGATGCGTCAGCGTGATGGGGGATGGCAGGATCTCGATGCTGTCCACCGTCTGCTCCACCGAGACCGTCGCGATTGCCCTGGCGTCACCCGACGTGACGAAGATTTGCGTCGTACCGTTCCCCACGGCCGTCACCACGCCCCGGTCGCTGACTCTGGCGACGTTATTGTCCGCGCTTCGCCAATGCACCGTGGCGTTGGTGAGCACCCCGCCGTCCTGGTCCAGAACCGTGGTGTCGATGCGTACATGGTCGCTGACGGCGGTGAACACGATCCGGTCCGGCGACAGCGTGATCGTGGTGGGGTCCTGCGCCGGCGGACCGGACGGATTCGTCAAGCAGGCCGACAGGCAGGCCATGGACAGGGCTGCGAAAACGGGCAGGAATCGAAACCCGGGAGCGTATCTCATCAAACTGTAGTCCCGATAGGATGGTTCAACATCGATGTGGCGCAGAGGTCGTTATTGATACCATGCGATCACGAACAATGCCGGTAAATTGACGACTCCTGTATACGTTTCGAGCAATAATGTCACAAGTTGAACCTTTTTCTTTCATAGTCAACATCAGTTATGACTTTCTGTTGCTTCATCAAACTTCATATGAACATCTCCAGGCACCACGTCTTGAAACCGTGATTCCGGTAGAACATGAGCACGCGGTCCAGGTCCATGGTGGCCGAGTGTACGCGGAACCGCCGGATGCCGTTTTGCCCGGCAATCTCCTTCATGCGTTTAACTAACTTGCCGCCGACTCCGACGCTCCGGTAGGGTTTTCTGACGTACAAGTCGTGTATTTCCAGGTGTTGCTCCCCTTCTTCGAAAACACACAGGTCGCGGCTGACGTGTACCTCGCCGCTGCTGTACCCGATGATTTCGCCTGCCGCAACGGCCAAGAGCAAATAGGGACCGAGGGCTTCCCTTATTTCGTCCGGAGAACTGGGTCCGAAGCCGTATGTTACCCCTTCGGATTCCCAATCCAGGTCCAGCTGGTAAACGGCTTCCACGTCTTCGGGTTCGCATTCGCGTATGACCAGGTTGTTCATCTGTGCGTCTCTCCTTGAATCGCGTTGGCATCGCGTTTCCATGTTGAAGTAACCGATGTCGACCTATATTGAAGAATGGTAATGGTTTAACTGGAACGAAAGCGATTTTATTTTCAGGGGGCAGGTCAGGATGAGCAATAACGCGTTGGCCGGCCGGATTCGTCCCATGCTATCTCAGCTTCCCGGATACTCCGAGAAGAACATGTTCGGCGGCGTGTGCTTCATGATCAACGGCAACATGTGCGTGGGGACCTGGAAGGGATCGCTCATCGTGCGGCTCGAGCGGGAGAATCACGAGGAGACGCTGGCCGAACCGCACACCAGACCCGCCGACATCGCGGGACGGACCATGAGGGGATGGGCCCTGGTGGAGCCGGCGGGCATTGCGAGCGAGGATGACCTGGCGACCTGGGTGGCCCGCGCCGCCGATTACGCGGCTTCCCTGCCGGCGAAGTGAATCGACCGAAGTGGATGTTGGCAGATTGGAATTGCAGCTGATTGCAGGTATGGCGTCGGCTGATTGCAACTCTCATCGAAAATCCCGGCTCCGCAGCCGCAGCGTCCGGTCCTCCAGCTTCGGGTCCCAGACCGCCTCGACCACGAGATGGACCACCCCCTCGCCCACCTGCAGGTTGCCGGTCACGCCCATGCAGTGCAGCGTCCTGGCCAGCAGGGCGTTGCGCTCGAACACCTTTTCCCAGATGACCAGGTTCACGAAGCCGGTCTCGTCCTCCAGCGTCATGAAGGTGACGCCCTGGGCGGTCCCGGGGCGCTGGCGGCAGATGACCAGGCCCACGTAACGGACCGAGCGGCCGTCCGGCATGCCGTTGAGTTCCTGGGCGGTGGGCAGTCCCCGGGCGGCGAGTTCGGCGCGGCGCGGCTTGAGGAGGTGGCCCCGCACGCTGTGGCCGGCGGCCTGGTGGTCCCAGAGGATGGTCTCCAGGCTGTTCAGGGACTGGAAGCGGGGCGGGGCGCCGTGGTTCTTCAGCGGCAAGGGGGGCGGCCCGCCGGTTTCGGTCCCCAGGACCTGCCATAAAGCGCCGCGGCGGTCCGGGCCGAACGGGCCGAAGCACGCGAAGGCGCCCGCCTCGGCCAGGGACTCGAGCTTGTCCGCGCTCAGGCCGCTCCGCCGGGCGACGTCGGCGATATCGCGGAAGGGGGCCTGCTCCATGGCCGCTTCCAGCCGCCCGCCGTCCCCTTCCCCCAGTCCGCGGACGTAGCGCAGGCCCATGCGGACCGCGAAGGGAAGGCGGGGCTTGCGGCCGCCCGCGCCGCTCCTACCTCGATAGCCGGCCGTGCTGCCGCCCTCCCTCTCATTGCGGCCGTCCACCTCCTCCAGCGTGCAGTCCCAGCGGCTATGGCGCAGGCTCACCGGCCGCACCTCCACCCCGTGTATCCGGGCGTCGTTGACGATGGTGGAGGGCGAGTAGAACCCCATGGGCTGGGCGTTCAGCAGGGCGCAGGTGAACTCCGCCGGGTAGTGGCAGCGCAGGTAGGCGGTGGCGTAGGCGATGTGGGCGAAGCTGGCGGCGTGGCTCTCCGGGAAGCCGTACTCGCCGAAGCCGCGGATCTGCATGAAGACGTGCTCGGCGAATTCCTCCGCGATGCCTTTTTTGATCATGCGCGAGACCAGCCGTTCCCGGTGCCGCTCGATCCGTCCCGACCGCCGCCAGGCGGCCATGTCCCGCCGGAGTTGGTCGGCCTCGCCGGGGGTGTAGTCCGCCGCGACCATGGCCAGTTGCATCACCTGCTCCTGGAAGAGGGGCACGCCCAGGGTCTTCTCCAGGACGGGCACGAGGCTTTCGTGGGGATAGGTGACCTCCTCCTCGCCGTTGCGCCGCCGCAGGTAGGGGTGGACCATGCCGCCCGTGATGGGCCCGGGGCGGACGATGCTGATCTCGATCACCAGGTCGTAGTAGGTGCGGGGCTTCAGGCGCCCCAGCATGGCCATCTGGGCCCGGCTCTCGATCTGGAACACGCCCACCGTGTCGCTGCGGCAGATCAGGTCGAAGGTGGCGTCGTCCTCCCGGGGGAGCGTGGCCAGAGAGAGTTCCATCCGGCGGTGCCGCCGCAGGAGGTCGAAGCCGAGGTGCAGCAGGTTGAGGGCGCCCAGGCCCAGGAGGTCCACCTTGAACAGCCCCGCGTCCTCCACGTCCTCCTTGTCCCACTGGATCACCGTCCGCCCTTCCATGGTGGCGTTCTCGATGGGCACCAGGTCGTGGACGGGGTGGTGGCCCAGCAGGAAGCCCCCCGGATGGATGGAGAGGTGGCGGGGGAAGTCCTGGATCTCCTGTACCAGGGCGGCCAGGTGGCGCAGGGCCGGGTTCTCCGGGTCGAGGCCGGCCTGGCGGATGAAGTCCTCGTCCCAGTGCCCGTGGGACACCTGCCGGGCCAGGCGGTCCAGGCCGGTGGCCGGGATCTCGAGGACCTTGCCCACCTCCCGGATGGCGGACCGGTGGCGGTAGCGGACCACGTTGGCCACCATGGCGGCGTGGGTGCGCCCGTACTTCTTGTACACGTGCTGGATCACCTCCTCCCGGCGGTTGTGCTCGATGTCCAGGTCGATGTCCGGCGGCTCGGCCCTTTCCCGGGAGATGAACCGCTCGAAGAGGAGGTTCACCTGGGTGGGGTCCACGCCCGTGATGCCCAGGGCGAAGCAGACGGCGGAGTTGGCCGCCGACCCGCGGCCCTGGCAGAGGATGCGCTCGCGGCGGCAGTACTCCACGATCTCGTGCATGGTCAGGAAATACCCCTCGTACTCCAGCTCCCGGATCAGCGCGAGTTCCTTCTTCAGCTGGGGGACCTGCGTTTCGAACTTGCCGCCCAGGCGGCGGGCCGCGCCCTCGAAGGTGCGCTCCTCCAGGTACTGGATGGACGTCTTGCCCTTCGGCAGGCGCTCCAGCGGGTAGCGGTAGCGCAGTTCCCCGAGGGAGAAGGTGCAGCGGGCGGCCACCTCTCGGGTCCGTTCGAGGGACGCCGGGTCGTCGGCGAAGAGGCGGGCCATGTCCTCCGGCCCCTTGAGCGCGTGCTGGTCGTTCGGCCGGAGGAGCCGTCCGGCCGCGGGCAGGGTCACCCCCTCCCGGATGCAGGTCAGCACGTCCTGCAGGGGGCGCCGTCCAGGCGTATGGTAGAGGACCTCCACGGCGGCCACGGTGGGCAGGCCGAACCGGGCCGCCAGTTCCCGCAGGCGGATCTCCTTCAGGGTCTCCTCCGCCCGGCGATGCCGGGCCAGGACCACGTACAGGCGGTCTTCGAAGGCCGCGCGGAGCGGTTCGGGGAAGGGGGCGGCAGGGCCCGAGAGGTTCGAGCCGGACGCGCCGGCGGACGCGGCGTCGCGGCCAGCCGGACCGGCGTTCCCGGAGACAGCCGGCCCGATGCCAGCCGGACTGGCGTTCCCGGAGCCCGTCGTTCCCGACGCGCCGATCCACAGGGCGATCAGCCCCGGACTGTGGCGGCACACCTCCTCCCAGCTCACCCGGCAGTTCCCCTTGGCGCCGCGCAGGTGCCCGGCGGTCAGCAGCCGGCAGAGGTGGGCGTAGCCTTCCCGGTCCTGGACCAGCAGCACGATCTCCGAGCCGTCCCGGAGGCTGACCTGCGACCCCACGACCAGGTGGACGTCCAGTTCCCGGGCGCGGACGTGGGCCCGCACGATGCCGTACACCCCATTGCGGTCGGTAAGCGCCAAGGAGGAAAGGCCCAGGCGCCGGCAGGCCTCCACCAGTTCCTCGGGATGGCTGACCCCTTCCAGGAAGGAGTAATTGCTCTTGCACCAGAGGGGCGCGTAGGGGCTGGCGGCGGTACCAGCGCCGGCGCGGGGCGCGCAGGTGGGGTTCGAGGGCGCCGGGGCCGCCGCGGTGCGGGGTGCCGGCTCAGCGCGTTCCCGGGGCGCGGCGGTGGGGTTCGAGGCCGTCGGCTCCGCGCGTTCACGGGCCATCATTCCACCCGGCCCTGGACGTACCAGCGGCCGCTCCCGTGGTCGTAGTAGACCCAGAGGGTTTCGCCCCGCGCGGTGTCGACGAAACGGTAATCCCTCCGGACCTCCCGGACCCACCATCCGCCGCTGACCAGGTGTTCCGGGGGCGGGCCGGGCGGGCCGGGGCCCGAAGGCGCCTGCCAGTTCACGGGCTGGCCTTCCAGGAGCCGGGGACTGGCGTGGGCGCGGCGTACCAGGGCGCGTACGGCCACCGGCCGGGGGGTGGCCGCGGCGAGCTTGCCGAAGGGCTGCCACCCGAAACGGGCTTCCGGGAGATGCCCCGACGCCAGTTGCGCCGTGAGGACCGAACCGGGGCCGAACTCGGCCCGGACCCGCGCCAGGGCCCGCATGGCCGAGCCGGTGTCGCGGTCCGGATTCTCCTGCAGGAGGTTCAGCTTGTCGGCGGTGACGGGCACGCCCTCCACCTCGAGGGCCAGCTCCACCGGGGGGAAGGGGAAGGAAATCGTTTCCAGGCGCAGGCCCACCAGCTCCAGCAGGACCCTGGCGTCCAGCGTCGGTTCGGCCGCCTGGACCCGGCAGCGGTGGCGCGTGCCGTTCTCCTGCCGGAACGCCAGCCGGAGGGCGGCGGCCGCCTGGTATCTCTCGCCCGCGGCCTTCAGCAGGGGCGCCAATAGCTGGGACACCCGGAACTGGAGGCCCCGGGCGTCCGATTCGTTCGCGTCCAGTTCCATCCGGGCGCGGAGCGGTTCGGAAAGGCCCCGCGGCTGAAGCGGCAGGGACCGGTCTCCCGCCGCGAAGCGGTAGAGGGCCCGGGCCTGCTCGCCGAGATGCCGGGCGATCCGCTCCCCGGGAAGGGCCAGGAAATCCCCCACGGTATACACGGCCAGCTTGTCCAGCCGTTCCCGCAGCTTCGGCTCGAGTTGCAGATCGAGCAGCCGCACCTTTCGGCTTTCGGCATCCTCGGCCTCCATGGTGGGGAGCACGACCACCGCGTCCCTCGCTTTGGCGACGGCATAGGTGCCGAAGCGGCTAAAACCGACCGCGATGCTCGCTGGCAGTTCCAGCCCGGAGAGGGCGGCGTGCATCTGCCCGGCCCAGTCCTCCAGCGACGCGTAGAGCCGGTCCAGTCCCCCCGCGTCCACCCAGAAGATCCCCGGCTCCTCCGCGCTCGGCTCCACCCGGGGGCTGAAACGGTCCAGCGCGCCGTGGACCTGCCTGACCGCCGCCCCCACCTCCTCCTCCGAAACCGTCCCGGCGCACAGGCCGCGGTCCAGGGAGAGGGCCGCGGCGTACTTCATGCCCGGACGGATCCCGCCCTTGACGGCCGCGGCGTTGAGCCACAGGATGGGGCTCAGGGGCTTATCCTCTTCCACCACCGCCACCGGCCGTTCCCGCCACTGCGGATGGCTCCTCAGCAGGAGCCGGAGCGGCAACGCCCGGATGTTAATGCAGGCCGTCCGGCCCGCGGCAGATTTCGGTGTGGCGCCAGCCCGGTCCATGACATTTGTCCTTCAGGATTTCGACTTCGCATTGAAAACGGTCCACCGCCAGGCGGCGGCAGGAGGTCTGGCCCCTCAGGGTGACCATCGGCCCCAGCGAAGGCGCCTCGCGGGACTTGGCGGTCAGGCACAGGAGGGCGGCATGGTGGTCCCGCGCCTGCCGGGCCAGGCGCACCTGCAGGGGCACGGGGATCCTGGAATCGGCGTGCAGGTCCATCACCACCAGGCCGAAGCCGCCCGAACGCAGGACCCGATCCGCCGCCCGCGCCGCGGCCCGGGCGTCCGGTACGCGGATGACCACCAGGGCGTCCAGGTCCACGCCGCTCTCCGCCGCGTCCGGCGCGAAGAAGGTGTCCGGCGTCGCCGTGATCCAGGCCGCCGGCTCACCCTCGAGCTGGGCGTCCAGCACCAGCCGGAAGGCGGCCGTCAGCAGGGCGGCCCCGGGGACGGACGAGAGCTCGCAGAGGCGCCCGGCCAAATGCGACCGCGACCAGCGCGGCCGCTCCTCCCGCTTTCCGGCGGGCATCCGCGTGAAATAGGGTTCGAGATCCTGCAGATCCCGGTCCTGCAGATCCCGATCCTGCAGGGACGACATGACGATTCCTTCTGCTGTGCGATGTGCGATGTGTGCGATGTGTGCGATGTGTTACTCGACGCGCCGGGCTGGCCGTCCTATTCAACGGTCCGCCGTATCTCGATGACCTTGCCCAGCAGCGAAAAGGGCGCGCCGTCCTCCCGGGGGATGATCGGGTCGAAGGCCTCGTTCTCCGGATGCAGCTCGACGCGGCCGTCCCGCTCCCGGTACCGCTTGACCGTCGCCTCGTCGCCCACCAGGGCCACCACGATGTCCCCCGGACTGGCCGTCGGCTGCCGGCGCACGATCACCATGTCCCCCGGCAGGATGCCGGCATGAAGCATGCTCTCCCCCTCCACGGTCAGGGCGAAAAGCTCATCGTCGTCGAAACGCGTCTGCACCATGATGTATTCCGGCGGATCCTCCATGGCCTCGGTCAGCTCGCCCGCCTGTACGCGCCCCAGCATGGCGATCAACTGGGTG
The DNA here is from genome assembly GCA_009838645.1 of Gemmatimonadota bacterium. Classification (NCBI taxonomy): domain Bacteria; kingdom Pseudomonadati; phylum Gemmatimonadota; species Gemmatimonadota bacterium. Next base: position 22,903 of record VXRC01000036.1, read on the forward strand.
GGACTGGCCTTGCCGAACTCCGGCAGCCGGTAACCCCGGGACCTGCCGTCCACCTTGGCGAGCTTTCCCTCGAACACCAACTTCTCCAGGTGCTGGCGGGCGGACTGGACCGCACGGAACCCGAATGCGCGCTGCACGTCCCGGGTCGTGGGCGGGGTCCCGCTCAAGATCCGCTCCCGCACGAAATCGTAGATCTTCTCCCTGGTCTTCCCAGGCGATGTGTAGGCCATGATGGTCTCCTCGCGATCCGGGGATGAGGAAAACGGGGCGGCGCGTCAAAACGCACCGAATCGCGCCAAAATGAGCGCCTGAAAATCCATAAAACAGACATTTGTCTGTTATGTCAAGCAGTTTTTAGGAAATTGGAGGTTGGAACAGGTGAGCGCCATTCGTGGTGTAGTGGAGTGGGAAATTACAGAAGTGTGTCGGGAGCGGCTTATGGAATGGCAATCATGCGTTAATGGGCTATTTCAAGGTAAGTCGATTTCGCTGTGGGCTCGGGTATGGGATACCCTTCTTCTTTCATCCCGTCGAGATGAAACTCGATCGCTTCCTTCATGTTCGATTCTACTTCAGACCGTGTAGTACCAGTTGATACGCAACCTGTAAGGTCAGGTGAATACGCCGAGAATCCGGTTCCGGTCTTTTCTATAACGATAAGGTAACGGCTCATGATTCGCTTCCCCTGGCAGCCAGGGCCTCGCGCTTGTTGAATTCCAATGCTTCTGAAAGCGATTCGACGAGACTTTGCCGTAATTCCTGGTGGGTACGTTCCTGGCAATTGACACCAGGCACTTCCTCAATCCAGCCAATCCACCATTCGCCAGTGTGTTTCACTACTGCGGTGTATTCCAAGTTCATTTGTAACACTTAATATGAGTACATTCGTTGACACAATTAACGTTAATTGTGCCAATAAAATGATTGAATTTACATTTCTCAGGCTCGATACATCCAGCTCCACCTGTCTACCGTACACCTACTCAACTGCCACACACTAGCCAATGACCGTCTCCGCCTCGTGATCCACCGGGCAATTCACGGACCTGGCGATGAAGCACATGGCGTTGGCCCGTTCGTGCAGTCGCTCCGCGGTGGCCGCGTCGCTCTCCGCCGAAATCGTAACGCGGGGCCTGAGGGTCACGCGCGCGAACTGGCCCGAGCCGTCCTGATTCAGTTCCAGCACGCCTTCCGCGCGGTCTTCGTAGGCGGTCACCACGACCTTGCTCACCGTGCAGAGATGCAGATACCAGAGCATGTGGCAGGCCGAAAGAGAAGCCAGCAGCATGTCCTCCGGATTATGGCGCGCGGCGTCGCCAAGATAGCCGGGATCCGCGGAGCCCTTGATCACCGGCTTGCCCTCGCAGGCGATGTCGTAATCCCGCGTATAGGCCTTGTACGTGCTCGTGCCCTCGCCCTGGTTACCCGTCCATGTTACGCCGACCTCGTACGAATGTTGCCTGTTCATGATACCCCCGATCAGCTGCCGGATAAACCGGGCAGAACACTGAACGATGCGCCTGTACAATCTTAACTCATACCAACTAACATATCCCAATTAGGCGGCATGTTGATGATTTTGAAAGTATATTGATAACATGGAATCAAAAGACAGACAGGAAACCTGGACGCAGACCAACAGTCTCCTGCTTCTGGGTATCGTCGACCTGCTCGAAGAGAAAGGGTTGCTTGACAGGGATGGTTTCCTTGAGCGTCTGGCCACGTTCAAGGACGAATCCATCGATATCGGACTCTTCCGGAACACGGAAGACGAACTGCGGGGAGACGCGGGTTATCACTGCGGCGGGCAACAGGCCACGGTGCGCATGGCTGAGCGGATCGGCCTTTCATCGGGAGACCTGCTGCTGGACGCGGGGTGCGGCGCGGGCGGACCGGCCAGGCACCTGACGGAAGCATGGGGCTGTTCGGTGGTCGGACTGGACCGCGAATACGACCGGCTGCTCATAGCGACCGTCCGTACGCGATTGATGGGCCTGCTGGACAAGGTGCGTTTCAAGTACGGGGATGCGGCCGAAATGCCCTTCGAGGACCACAGCTTCGACGTGGTATGGAGCCAGGGGGCCTTGCCCTTCACCGGAGATGTGAAGAAGATCTTCCAGGAGTGTTACCGCGTGTTGCGTCCGGACGGCCGACTCGCGGTACAGACGTCTTTTTGCACCGCTCGACACACCGCCGAAGACGACCGGCGCCATCCCGATTTCCTGCCGATCGGACCGCGGAATTACCTGGAACCGACCCTGGACTGCCTGAAAGCCGTGGGTTTTGATCGGGTCGAATCCGAATGGGTCAAGGAATCGGTCGCCTTCTACAGCGAAAGATACCCGAAAGCGGCCGCCTGGTTCCGCGATCGAAAGTACGGTTCGTATATGGTGACGGCGAAGAAGTCCTAATCACCTTGATGCTGTAATTCAGTTCGGAAATCCATGCCGATACTCCAGACGATCTCCAGACAACTGTTAAAGATCACTAATCTTGAAATCTGGAAGCCGTTATTGAACCGCGACTTTAGAATGTTGTGGTTCAGTGAGACTTTGTCATTCCTCGGGGATCGCATTCATTTCATCGCCATCATCTGGTTGACTTATGAGGTTTTCGAATCAGGATTTGCGATGGCCACTGTCCTTGCTGTTTCCTCCATACCAAGATCGGTCTTCATGTTGGTAGGCGGGGCGATCAGCGATTGGTGGTCACCGAAGAAAATCGCACTGTACGCCAATTTAATACGGGCCGTTCTGCTGGTTATATTCATCTTTCTGATTAACACGGAAGTGGTTTCACTCGGCATGCTTTATGTATTCGCCGTAATCTTCGGATTCATTGGTGCCTTGTCATATCCGGCGTTTATGTCTCTTATCCCTTTGACTACAAACGGAAAGAACCTTGAGGCTGCCAATGGACTTATGCAGGGCTCTTCCCGGTTTTGTGGCATGGTGGGTCCGGCAATCGCAGGTCTGATCGTTGCAACATTCGGCGCATCAGTCGCCTTTAGTATTGACGCCGCAACCTTCGCCATCGGGGCGGCAGCCCTGTCCGTGATCCGAGTTAGGCGTCAAAAATCCGAATACACAAATCAGGAGGAAGTACGTACCGTCAGGGCAGTTTTTAGAGACATTCGCACAGGTATTCTGTTTGCATGGCGAGATCCTTTTTTGCGTGCAGTCTTGTTAGTGATTGTTGTGCTTAACTTCTCCATGAGCGGCCCCTTTATCATAGGACTAGCCACATTGTCTAACACCGTGTTTGACAGTGGCGCGTTGAATTTTGGAATCTTACTTGCGGCGTATAGTGGTTCCGGATTGGCAGGCATGTTCATCGCGGGATCTGTCAAAAGATTTAAAAGCCGCAGTATCATACTATTTGCCGTTCCTGCGATTGTCGGTTTGGGTATGATCTCGCTAGGTCTGAATCATCACGTGGTGTTTTTCCTGCTCGTCATTGCCATCATGGGTATGGTTATGGCCTATGGTAACGTAGTTGTCTTCGCATGGATTCAAAGGGTTGTTCCCTCTGACATCATCGGAAGGGTGATGAGTCTTATCATGGTTGCCTCGATTGGCTTGGAACCGGTTTCTTACGCGATTGCCGGCATGTTTGTTGATGAGTTCGTAGAGTTGGTTTTTGTAGTCTCCGGCGTAATGATCGCCTCTATTGCGGTTATTCTATTGGCCAATGGTACGATTATGAGTCTTTACAAAGCAGAACAGGAAATGACTGTAGACCCTACAGATTAAATCCACACTTGCACTGTGTATAGGATCTTGTAACAGGATACCAGTCCGAAGGAATCGATCGCCTTCTACAGCGAAAGATGTCCGACAAGGGCATGTATGAAGGAGCAACAACATGACCACCTGGCATGAAGTCACCTTTGCAATCGAGTCTCAGGGAGCTAAAGAACTCATCATCGAAGACAATCGCGCATATGTCATCCTCGATCCTCTACGCTGGCGTATCCTCGAGATCCTGGAAGCGGGGAAGTCGGTTACGGAGATTTCAGAAGCCCTTGATGTAACGGATGCCCGGGTGCTGTACCACATTCAAAGGCTGGAAGAGACGGGCGTCGTACGCCTGGAGGGTGATGGGGCGGAAGATACCCGGAAATGGCGGTGTCTGCCCACGGCGGGAGTGATCCGCGTCCGGGCGGAGCATGAGGGTCGGAATGGAGATGATTCATTCGGACCGGGTGACGACCGGGACACGGGGGACGGCCAGGGTACGGAGGGCAGTCCCGCCACGGGGGACAGCCAGCCAGGGGAGGCCATCCCGGCAGACGTGGCCGGCCAGTTCAACCAGGCATTCCGCGAAGCGGCCGAAGGGATGTACGGACCTTCCTTCCAGGTGTCGATCAACCACAACCGCGCACGGCTGTCGGAAGTCCAGGCCGCCGAATTCAACCACCGGCTGCTGGCCCTCATCGAGGAGTACTTCCCGCCCGGCAAAGGAGACCGGTCGGGCGTCAAGTACGGATTTTACGGCGTGTTCACGCCCATTGATCTGCACCCGTTTGGGGATCCGTGAATTAAGGAGTTGACATGCAAGTGAGCACTTGCCTATTATGAGTGATGTGGATGTTTACCGCGCAATCGCTGACCGAACCAGGCGGGTCATCCTGGATGAGCTCGTGGAACGGTCGGGGCAAACGCTCTTCGAACTCTGTGGGCGCCTGATTATGAAACACGGCATCCACTCCTCGCGCCAGGCGATCTCACAACACCTGGACATTTTGGAGGCCGCCGGACTCATTCGCACGAAGTTCGAGGGAAGGTCGAAGCTTCACTGGTTCGTAGGCGCCCCACTGAAGGCAATCGGGGAGAGGTGGCCCGTCTCAGCAGACGAGGACACTTCACAATCAATGAAGGAGGGCATCGAGAAATGAGAATCCACGCGACCAGCGTCATGGTAGACGACCAGCAGAAGGCGCTTCGCTTTTACACGGAAACGCTTGGCTTCCAGTTGAAGCATAACATTCCCCTTGGAGAATACGCCTGGATCACCATGGTATCCGAGGAAGATCCGGAGGGGACGGAATTGGTGCTCGAACCTGATGCCCATCCCGCGGCGCGTCCGTTCAAGAAGGCTCTTGTGGAGGACGGTATCCCCTATACCGCCTTCGCAGTCGACGAAGTTGAAGCCGAACACGAGCGTCTTCTGGCAAAAGGAGTGCGATTCGTGCAGCCGCCAACCGACCTCGGGACGGTCATTTGCGCGGTCTTCGACGATACATGCGGCAACTTGATCCAAATCGTAGAGGAGAAGCGAGAAGATTAAAGATCACCGGGAACCGCTGACGACGGACCACAGGAAAACCGCCATGCCCGCGAGGACGAGCACGGCCCCCAAATACAGGAACAGGGTCATCGAGACCGGGTGGATCCAGAACAGGGTCGCCAGTTCCACGACGAGGCCCGCCGCGATCAGCCCGCCCGCCATGTGAAGACGTCCGACCCTTCCATTTCGCTCGACGAACTCCCGCGAACCATTCATCTCGTCACCTCGAATCCGCGCCGGCGCGGATCATCTCACTCTTCCGCGTCCGGCCGCGATGCCGCTCACTCTCCCGCCTCAGGTTGCCATCGTCCGAACCGGTCCAGCTTGTCCACCTCGTGCACCAGGTTGTGGCAGGTTACGCATGACCTTGTGCCGTCGAGGAGTTCGCCCAGATAGGGGCGGTGGTCCGGATGCTCCTCGTACGTCCGCGCGCCCGCATGGCATTCGAGACAAGCCGTGTTCTCGAATGGCTCGTACAGCGCGACCGGCTCCGACCACGTCCCCCAGACGTTGTGCCAGACGTGCCGGACGCCCCGGATCTTGTCGTCAACGTCCCCGAACATCGTGTAGTCCGAATGGCACGCGTAGCAGGCGCGGTCCGCGGGGATCCGCCTGTTCTGGAAATGGGCGGCGGGCAGAAACCGCCCGTCGTCGATATACAGGCTCTCTTCGAAGGGTTTATTGACGTGGCAGGAAACGCAGAACTCGGTCGACTTGGCCTGCTCGTAATGCTGCACGGTGCCGCCGAGCAGCGCCACGCCGGGCAGCATGAAGAACGTGAAGAAGGCGAATAACATGCCGCCGGCCGAGGCGGTGAGGTCGGGCCGCCGCAGGATGACCGCGATCATGGCCAGCGTGACGGCCGCCAGGAAGATCAGGGTGATGGTGAATCCTGTCAGTCCGGCCACTCGGTTCGACTCCTGTCCCCGGCCGCTTACTCCAACGTCGCGCGTCGGCCAGCGTCTTCACGAAGTTCCCGGTCGAGCGCCCTGATCTCGGCCAGGTCCTGCACCATTTCGCTCCAGCCGTACCACAGCGCGTAATCCGGGTTGTTGTGGAAGGTGCCCTGGAACGCCCGCATGCGGTGTTCCAGGTGCATCCTGAAGAGCCGCTGCTCGATCCTCGAAGGCGCGTCGTGGAAGGCCAGCAGGTCGGGATAGTCGTATGCATAGTGTTCCGGGCGGACCAGTATCCCGTCCCGGTACAGCGCTCCGACGATACGGACGGCCTCGGCCAGGAGCCGGTCGGTCTCGCGGATCATCTCGTCGCCCTTTTCGAGTTCCGCACGCACGAGATTGCCCGAATGGCACTGCTCGCAAATCCCGGTCATGCGGTCGCGCTCCCGCTGCCAGTCCGCCTGGGTCAGCCGGGCCACGTCGGCCTGCCTGACCACTTCCAGGCGAGGGGTGGGGTTGCCCGCGGGGTCCAGCACGCCGAGCGCCTGGAGGATGGTGGTCCGGTCCTCCGCCCACCGCGGGTCTTCCGGCAGGGGCAGGCGGACGGCCAGGAACCCCCACGCGGTCCGCACGCCATGATCACCTTGGGGCATGTGGCAGGTCTGGCAGGTGGGCGCCTGGGCATGTTCCGGCAGCGTGCCGTTCTGCTTGAGCAGGTGTCGCACGCCGTGCTTGGAGGATGAGTACATCTCCCACTGGGGATGGTCGAACCCCATGTGGCACGTCCTGCACGCCTGGGGCTCCCGGGCTTCCTTCACCGAGAAGAGATGGCGGGTATGGCAGACGTCGCAGGACGACAGGCCGAACAGCCCGTCCTGCGCCTTGATCGTCTTGATTTCCTCCTCGGTCTTGAGGCCGATACGGTGGCATCCGCCGCAACCCTTCATGCCCTCGGTCAGGGCCATGGGCAGGAAGTGGGTCGTCGGCATGGCGTTCATGCTGGTCCAGGCGAGGGAGTGCTTGCCCCCCGCGAACTGCTCCACCTGGATGGGATGGCACGTGGCGCACACGTCCGGCGTGGCGACGCCGGCCAGGGCCACGTCCTCCTCCGTGCGGTGGTCGCCGCCGTGACACATGACGCAGTCCACGCCGTTCGTGCTGTGGGTGCTGAGTTCCCAGTCCGTGACGATGCCGGGGGTGGCGTCCTGGTGGCAGGTCACGCAGTCGGACGTGGCTGCGGGTTGATCGGTGGAAGGGCCGCAGGCTGTGAGCGACAGAATGAAGAGCGACAATATGAAGAGCGGAAGAATGATGCAAGACAAGGTGGTGCGAATGGCGGGGCGGAGAAGGATGACGCGGAATCCGGACTTAAAGAGGAAACTGGCCTTCGAGAGGAAGCATCTCCTGGAAGACAGAAGCGTCAGGCCACCGGATTTCCCATCCATCTTGTACCTCACGGAAGGTCATTGGCGGTTCTCGACGGCTTGCCGTCGCACCTCGTCATTCATCAGCACATCCGCGACGATCGCCACGATGTAGAACTTTCCTTCGAGCAGGTGTTCGTTGCTGTAAATGGGTTCCAGTTTTATCCACCTTCGGAGGTTCAGGTTCCCCCGGACCGTGTTGAAAATCACGTCGTAGAACTTCTGCGTATCGTCAAACACCCAGTCCTTCGTAAAGATGATCCAGAAACCGATCTCTTCGGGTATGCCGTCCCAGTCGTTCGCGACCGCCCAGTTGATCTCGATTTCCGGATCGCTGTCGTATTTGATGGATTTCGATTCCGTGCCCTTGACGATGCGGATATGCAGATCCATATCGTTGATCCGGCTGAGCACGCCGTTCACGTCCTCGATGATGGCCATTTACGCTCCCGGTAAGTTAGTTCCATCCAATTCACTGCCCCTCCCACGGCCGTATCCTCGGTATCCAGCGCGGTACGTTCGCCTTGTACAGCCGGTAGGGTTCACCGAACCGGCGCTCCAGGCCCGGTTCCTCGCAGAGCGGGAAGTAGATCGCGCACACCGCGAAGAACACGCACATCCAGCCCGCCAGGTGCCATGAGCCGAAGAGCAGGGCTTCGGCGCCGAGGATGAGCAGCATGCCCGAATTCATGGGATTGCGCACGTGGCAATAGGGGCCGAGGACGACCAGCTTCTCGGGCGGGGCCCACGGCGCCGGCGTGCCCTTCCCGATCCGGTCGAACAGCGACATGGTCCACGCGGCCAGGACCAGGCCGTCCAACGCCATCGCGATCCCGACCCAGAAGCGGAACTGGTTGGGCTCCACCGGCGACAGCGCGCCCGGTGTATCGGCCAATACCCACAAGATCACGGCCGGGACATAGATCGTAGCCGCCGCCGGAAGGAGGACGATGGCCTTCGCCGAGGTCCATTTCACAGTTGGCGCTCCCTGGCTCGATCCATGGTGTCCGCCATGTTCATGACGCCCGTTTTGCACGCTCGCCCGGCCGGACGCACGATGGTGTTTGATCGACGGCCCGGCACCCATGACAAAGGGGCTAAAAACGGCTCATGTCAAGCGATTGTGGCCGCGCGACCGGTCCGTCGTCCTGGCCTTCTGAAATAAACGACTTGCAAACGTTTGTCGTTTTTGACAATATACTTAACCCATTCTAAGTTATGTGAATTCGTTCCAATGTACATAGCCGGGAGGATACACGTGCAAAAAGCCGGACAAAACTATCCGTTGGGAAACGAGCGGACACCTGAAGACGGCCCTGACCAGGCGGACCAGGCCGTTGACGATACGATCCGGTTGAACTGGCGCGAGAAGCTGGTCGAAGGCGGCCTGATAATGGTCATGGCCATGGTCGGCACGATGATCGGTTTGTTGGTCGTCCTGACTTCTCTGATTGCAATGCGCAGTACCCTGGAGGAGCTGGCGCCTGGATTCACGGAGGCGGGATCGATCCCGTTCATCATCCTGGTCGTCGTGGCCGTGGCCATCGGCAATGCCTGTTCGTTCAGCTGCGCGCCCTACATCATACGTCTCCTATTTCGCGGCAACGAGCTGAAGGACGAGCGGATGGACCGCGCCGTGAAGCACTTGATATCCGTGACCGGGATGGACATCAGGGTCGAGAAGATCTACGCCATAAAAGGCAAGACGGTCAACGCCGTCGTGGCCGGCCTGTTCCGCAAGGCACAGTGCATCTTCTTTACCGACAAACTCCTGGAGCGAATGAGCGAAGGAGAGATCATGGCGGCCCTGGCGCATGAACTGGCCCATGGGCGGCACCGGCACGCGCCCTGGATGTTCCTGGTCCTCTTGCTCTGGACCCTCGCCGTCCAGATACTCCTGAGTTTGATCGACTACTACGCCTACTTCGACTCGCTCGAAGAATCCTGGAAAATGTGGGTGTTTTCCGGAATAAACTTAGTGAATATCTACCTGCTTATGTTCCTCGTCCTGTTCCCGCTTTCGAGGCGGAACGAATTTCAGGCGGACGGGACCGCAGCCCTGTGGGTGGGCATCGACCTGTACAAGCAGGCCCTTTACCGGCTGCATCAAATCAACGACCAGCTGAAACCGCCGCGAAAGTTCCTGGCGAAGCTGGGTACCCATCCGACGATGCAGGAGAGGCTGGAGCGGGTGGGGAG
>VXRC01000037.1 GCA_009838645.1 Gemmatimonadota bacterium
CGCCCGTCCCGCCCGGTCCTCGAGGTTAGACCGGTCCGCCCTTCACGCCCGACCTGTCCGGTCCGCCCTTCAGTAAAGGCAGAGACCAGCGATTCGATGCGGCCCAAAAGCCTTTCGAGGCGCGGCAGCAGATCGGAAAGGTTCTTTGCAGGATGATTGGGCATAGAAAGTCTAAGGATCCAGCGTATAGGGCGCCAGCCCGAGCGGCAGCGGGGCCGGCCTGGCACAGGTACTTTCCAGCGAGATGTGACGCCCCGACTCCGACGATTCCTCGATAGACAGCATGACGTCCAGTACGTGACAGGTGAGTTCGCCGCTGGCCCGGTGGGGGCGGCCCGAGCGCAAAGCGTAGACCATGTCCGCCACGCCCAGGCCGCGGCTCTGCTCCTCGTAACCGTGGCTCAGGGGCATTTCGGTCCAGTTTTCCGCGCCGCCGCGGCGCAGTTTCACGGGCCCGCCGAACGAATTGGGATCGGGCACGCTCAGGGAGCCCTCCGATCCGTAGACCTCGATGCAGGGAAGCTCGTGGTGCCATACGTCGAAACTGGTCACGATCGTCCCGATGGGTCCGCTTTCGAACTCGAGCAGGCCCGCCAGGTGCGTGGGCACCTCGACCTCGATTTGCCCTCCGCGAAGGGGCTCGCTCGTTATGGTGCGCACGGGATGGGTGATGCGCGTAGCGCCCGTGAGCCGGGCGACCGGCCCCAGCAGATTGACCAGCGCCGTGACGTAGTACGGCCCCATGTCCAGCATGGGTCCGGCGCCGGGCTTGTAGAAGAAGGCGGGATCGGGGTGCCATCTTTCGTGCCCCGCACTCAGCATGAAGGCCGTGGCCGCCACCGGTTCTCCGATCCAGCCGTCGTCGATGAGCTTGCGGCAGGTCTGTATGCCGGCGCCCATGAATGTGTCCGGCGCCCCGCCCACCAGCTTCCCGGTGCGCTTCGCGAGGTCGAGCAAGGCCCGGCCGTCTTCCTTCCGGACCGCCATGGGTTTTTCCGAATACACCGATTTACCATGTTCCAGCGCGGACCGGGCGATTTCGGCATGGGCGGCGGGAATGGTCAGGTTGATGACGATCTCGATGTCGGGATCGTCCAGCAGGGCTTCCACCGAAAGGGCTTTGACATCCTCGTATTCGGCGGCTTTGGTCTGCGCCCGTTCCGGGATCATGTCGGCGCAGGCGACCACGTCGAAAGCCTCGAACCTGCATCCCGCCTCGAAGTACACGCCGCTGATGTTTCCGCATCCTATGATGCCCGCCTTGAGCGCCGCAGCCTTCATGGAATTCGCCTCTGCAGTGAGATAGCTTAATCCAACGCGAAAAGTATGGGTCCCGCCTCGTCAATGCCGCGGCGGAACGCATCGCCAGGCCTCGTGATCCGTATCCTTGCGGCTACGGGAGTTCCGCCTGGCAAATGCCCATCACTTCTAATCCGTGGACCGGTAAACGTCAAGCGAAATATGCCGCCTGGGGAACCTGTAATCGCTTGACGTTCACAAGGGGCTTGCCTATAATCTCAATCGTCCCGGATCGGTGAACCGGCCGCGCGAAATCGGTCCACATCGCGGCCGGAATACATCTTACATTGGACCATCCCGTGTACCGTTCCTCGGCACCATTCGGTAGTGACATTCCGCGGTCGACCCGCCGGAGAAAGCCTTGATCAAGCAGATCCTGACTTACGGTGCGCTCTTCAGCGCGTTGATTGCGGGGTGCAGCGAGGAAGTTGTCGGTCCCGGAAACGTCGCCAGGCCCCTGGTGGGCGACTACGATCTCGAAAGCCGAACCGTTAACACCACCATACAGACGGATTCCGGCAGCACGGAGGAACGGGTCACGCTGGTACCCCCGCTGGTACGAGGTCGCCTCCGCCTCAGCACCGACGGCCGGTACGGCCAGGTCGATACGACCATCGTATCGGATTCCACGACGGTCAATATCCAGAACGGACGCTGGAGCGTGCTGGACAACGTGTTCTACTTCGTGACCGACGACAACCAGCAGTACGAGGACCGTTTTACCTTCGACGGCCTGAGGCTGGTCCGCGACTCCGAGGAAATCCGCCACGTCTCGGGCAGGTTTTTCAGCGTCACGGACGTCTGGCTGAAACTGCCCGACGCCGCACCCCCCGCGGATCCATAACGACAACGAAAGCGCCAGGGCATGACCCTCGTCAAGGACGACCTGTCAGCCTCCGCCTTTTCCGACCATCCCCAGGTCTTCGAGGAGGGGTTCAATGTAAAGACGGTCATCGGGATCGTCTTTCTCGGGCTGTTCATGATCCCGGGCTCGATCTATCTGAACCTGATCGCCGGGCAAAGCCTCGGTCCTGCGGCGGAATGGACCACGATCATCCTGTTCATCGAAGTCGCGCGCCGGTCTTTCACCACGCTCAGCCGCCAGGAAATCTACATGCTGTACTACGTGGCGGCCAGCCTCACCGCCGGCGTGGGACTGGCGCTGTCCGGCGGACCCTTCGCCCAGCTCATCTGGTACCAGTACTTCGTCCAGTCCCCCGGCGCCCGGGCCTTCGGCATCGACGACCAGATCCCCTCCTGGATCTCTCCGGGCGCGGATTCCGACGCCATCGTACTGCGCACGCTGCTGCACGGGGAATGGCTGGTGCCGATCCTGCTCATCGCCGTGCTCCACATCTTCAACCGCGCGAGCGCCTTCACGCTGGGTTACGGACTCTTCCGCGTAACGGCCGACGTGGAACGGCTGCCCTTCCCCCTGGCCCCGATCCAGGCGGAGGGCGCCACGGCCCTGGCGGAGAGTTCCGCGGGACAGGAATCGTGGCGCTGGCGCGCCTTCAGCATCGGGGCCATGCTGGGGCTCGTTTTCGGCGCGTTCTACATCGGCATTCCGGCCGTCACGGGCGCGCTGCTGGCAGAACCGATCACGCTGATTCCCATTCCCTTTGCCGACCTGACGCGCAATACGGAGAACATCCTGCCCGCCGCGGCCATGGCGGTCGAACTGGGACTGGGGCCGGTGTTGACGGGATTCGTGCTGCCCTTCTGGATCGTGGTCGGTTCCGCCATCGGCGCGCTGCTTACCGTGGTCGTCAACCCGCTGCTCTACGATTTCGGTATCCTGCGCACCTGGTCGCCGGGCATGGATGCCATCCAGACCACGCTCGTCAACGATATCGATTTCTGGATGAGCGTACGCATCGGCACGGGATTTGCCGTCGCACTGATCGGTGGATGGAGCATCCTGTCCGGGCTCAGGAAACGGTCGGCCGGCGCAAGGCGCGAAGGATCGAACGCCGGTCCGGCCGCCGGGTACGTCACACCGCCCGGCAGGGGTGATTTCCCGCTCTCCCTGATTTTCGGCGCCTTCCTGGTCCTGACGGTCGGCTACGTCGTCCTGAGCTGGCGCCTGGTGCCCGGGTTCCCCATTCTCTTCTTCGTGTTCTACGGGTTCTTCTATACCCCGCTCAGCTCCTACGCGAGTGCCCGCCTGCGCGCCATCACGGGCGCCGATCTCCAGTTCCCCCTCATCAAGGAGGCCACGTTCATTCTCAGTGGCTACAAGGGGGTGGACATCTGGTTCGCGCCGATTCCCATCTTCAATTACGGCGGCCAGGCCCAGGCCTTTCGCGAGGTCGAACTGACCGGCACCCGGTTCTCGAGTGTGTTGAAGGCGGAACTGGTCATGATCCCGGTCCTGCTCGTCTGCAGCCTGCTGTTCTGGCACTTCGTATGGGGACTCGCGCCGATCCCGTCGCAGGCCTATCCCTATGCGCAGAAATTCTGGCAGCAACAGGCCACGATGCAGGCGCTGTGGTACTCCAGCACGGCAGGATCGGGGTTCGAGTCGAGCTACCTGATCGAGGCGTTGAAGGTCCCGTACATGGTAGGCGGCGCGGCCTTCGGCGTATTGGCCTACGCTGTCCTGGCGGCCTTCAACCTTCCCGTCATGCTGATCTTCGGTGTGATCGCCAGCGTGGGCACGGTGCCCCACGCCTTCATCCCGCAGTTTCTGGGTGCGCTGCTGGGCAGGTACTACATGGAGCGGAAATTCGGCAGGCAAAAATGGATGCGGTACACGCCGGTCCTGGCGGCCGGCTACGCCTGCGGCACGGGGCTGGTAGGCATGGCCACGGTCGCTATCGCACTGATTTCCAAGACCGTGGCGCCCCTGGTCTACTGATCGCCGTCTTTGTCTTTTCGGGTATACCTCTTCAATTCCTCGATGACGTCCGGCATGATGTCCAGCAACTTGCCCATGGGGCTGTTGGGCGAATTCATGTGCAGCAGTTGCGCGCGGTCCTGCTGGATGACCAGGAAGGCGACCGGTTCGACCGATACGCCACCCCCGGCTCCCCGCTTCTGATCGGCCTCGCCGCCGAATCCCCCGGCGCCGAACCCCAGGGACAGCCTGGAAACCGGGACCACCCAGGAATCGCCGATTTGCATCGGTTTGCCCACGTGCACCTCGGTATCTGCGATCTGGCGCAGTTCCTCCAGCATGGTCTGGATCATTTCATTTACGGGCATGGCGGTCTCCGGTTCATGCAGTCGTGATCGGTCGAATCAATATATATGCCGGCCGGGGACCTGTGCACATGGTTTTTTAACGCCGTCCCAGGTATACTGCAGTTCGAGGAATCACGGCATGCCCTCGACGGAAATGTGTTTTTTTATTGACGACTAACCGTATGTTGTGTATATTTCACCGTCATAGGCCTAAAGAAGCACAAAACCTCGCGCGCATGAAGATCCCGGGAGTTCAACCTCATGAAAGCGTTAACGGCCAAGCAGCAGAACGTATACGATTATATACGCAAAAAGGTCGGCCGGATTGGGTATCCACCCAGTGTCAGGGAGATCGCGCAACAGTTCGGCATCAGTACCCGCGCGGCTTACGACCACCTTCGGGCGATAGAGAAAAAGGGCTATATCCGCCGCGACCCAATGAAGCCCCGCGCGATAGAAATCGTGGGGTCCAGGGGTGCCTCGGCGCAGGGCGTCGACGACGTCGTCCGGGTCCCCGTCCTCGGCCGTGTAGCCGCCGGGCTGCCGATTCTTGCCGAAGAGAATGTCGAGGAGTACATGACTTTTCCGACAGGCATGGTGAAGCAGGACGGGAACGTCTTTGCCCTCGAGGTACACGGGGACAGCATGATCGAAGACGGCATCATGGACGGTGACTACGTCCTGGTCCGTGAGCAGCCCGTGGCCGAGACGGGCGAAACGGTCGTCGCGCTGCTGGACGACGAAGCCACGGTCAAGCGATTCTACCGGCGCAACGACCGCTTCGAACTCGTACCCGCCCATCCGACCATGGAGCCCATCATCGCCGATGAGGTGTCCATCGTGGGCAAGGTGGTCGGCGTGTACCGCAGAATGGACTGAGCGGCGGCGTTCAGGGAATGCCCCAGTTTCCTGGATTGAGCAGGTAGGGATCGTCCAGCGCCATGTCTTCCAACGCCAGTAGTGTTTCCTCGCTCAGGCCCCGGCCGTCCGACACGGAAACGGCTTCATCCAGGTACGCGATTTTGTCAGCGCCGACGATTATGGTGGAAACGTCCGGGATCGACAGGACGAAGCGCAGGGCCAGTTCGGGCAGACTGAAACGGGTAGCGGACTGGACTTCGACCAGCCGGTCTATGTGCGCGACGAGGGGCTTAAGCTTTTCGGGCATGAACCTGCTCTTCTCGGTCAGGGCGCCTTTCAGCAGCGCGGACCGCACGATGACGCCCACGCCGCGCCTGCGCGCCTCGGGAATGACGCGTTCCAGGTAACGGCGGTCCAGGATGTTGCAGGGAATCTGCAGGGTGTCCCAACGCCCGTCCTCGATGGCCGCAAGCGCCGCCTCCTCGCTGTAAGACGAGTATCCCGCAAAGCGGACCTTGCCCGCGTCACGGGCTCCGGCGAGTTCTTCCATCACCTCGCCGTCGCGGATCATTCGAAGTTCCAGCTCGAGAAGGTCCCGGCCGTGTACCTGCAGCAGGTCGATGTGGTCTGTCTGGAGCCTGGACAGGCTTTGGTCGATGGACGTGGCGATACTCTTTCGCGATTCGGCGTAATCCAGTCCTTCTTCCAGCCGGTGCATGCACTTGGTGGCGAGGACGTATTCGGACCGCCGGCTCCCGACCGCCCGGCCGATGATCTCCTCGCTGTTTCCGTACAGCGCCGCTGTGTCGATGAAGTTCACGCCCGAATCGATCGCCCGGTTGAGCAGGATCCGGGCGTCGGACTCCGCAGGCACGCCGGGTTCGCCACCCGCCTTCAGGCCGTATTCCATGCCCAGCTCGACCGTGCCGAGGGAGACTTCGGAAACGCGCAAACGGGTCCGCCCCAGGTTTCTGTACCGCATCGTTCGACTCCCACTGTCATTCAGTCGTTCATCATGCCTACGTGGTCCGCGACGCATCGGCCGAGGGCTTGGAGGTCATAACCGCCCTCCAGGACGGAAACCAGTCGGCCCCCGCACGCGTCCTCCGCGAAGTCGAGTACCAGGCGGGACATGGCCCGGAAACCCGCGTCGGTGACCAGGGTACCGGAGAGGGGATCGTCCATGTGTGCGTCGAATCCCGCCGAAAGGATGAGAAGGTCCGGCTGGTATGACTTCATGGCCGGCAAGATCCCGCCGCGCAAAGCATCGACGAAAACCTCGTCGCCGGATCCTGCGGAGACCGGGACGTTCATCGTGTAGCCCGTCCCTTCGCCCGTTCCCTTTTCCTGTGCCGCGCCGGTGAAGGGATAGAGGGGGGACTGGTGAACGCTGAAATAGTACACGGACGGGTCTTCCTCGAAAACCTCCTGGGTCCCGTTGCCGTGATGGACATCCCAGTCCAGCACGGCCACCCGTTCTACCCCGAATCGCGACTGGGCGTAACGAGCCGCGACGGCGGCGTTGTTGTAGATGCAGAAGCCCATTCCCCGGTCGGATTCGGCATGGTGCCCGGGAGGCCGGGAGACGCAGAATACGCGGTCCGCCTCGCCGGTCAACACCGCGTCGACCGCCCGCATGGCCGCACCGGCGGCCAGCCGGGCCACGGTTTCGGACGCGGAGGAAACGGTGGTGTCTCCGGTGGGCAGGTTCCGGTATCCCTTCCCGCACCAGTCGATTACGGCGTCGACATAGGCCCCGTCGTGGACGGCCTTGATCCGCGCCTCGTCGGCCGGCACGGGCGAGAGGCACAGCAGGCCGGCCTCGTGCGTTCCGGAGGGAACGTCGCCGGACAGGCCGAGTTGGGCCAGCACGGAGGTCATGCGGCCCGGCCGTTCAGGATGGAAAGGACCGGTATCGTGCAGGAGGAAGTCGGGGTGGCTGATCAACGCGGTGGGCATGTTGTCGCGACAGGGACGAAGGTCTCCGGGAACGGGGACCACCGTCCGGACCTTCAGTTTCGGTTCCCGTTCCTGGAGAGATTCTCGAAATAGTCGTTCACCAGGTCCCGGTACCCCGGCGGGACATCCTCTTCCCGGGCGAGGTAGAGCCGTTCGCTCCGGCGCATGTCCCGGACTTCCGCCCGGAGGCCATCGTAGTAGTCCACGAGACTGCGGGCCATGTTCAGGTGGAGCTCGTTCCATGCTCCCCGGTCGATCTTCCACGGTTCGTCGCCCAGGGCGAGCGCCCGGTCCAGGTCGTCCTGCAGCTGGCGTGACTCCTGGGACATCTGCGGGACCTGTCCCGAGAGGTCCCGAAGTCGTTGCAGCTGACGCTGGTAATCCCGCGAGATCTGATCGAGCGTCCCTGAATTGGGAATGCCGCGGTTCAACCGGTAGAGCTGGCGCTGCAGCTCCTGCCAGTCGGACATGGCCTCCCGCGCGCTATCTTGCGTCCGGGCGAGATGGTCCATGTCCCGGGTAATCAAATTGTCCCGTGCGGTGCGGACCATTTCCGCGAGCCGGTACAGCGCGGCGGAGATCTCCGTCTCCGTGCGGGCGGACTGGTCCAGGGAATCTCGGTTCAAAAGGCGCTTCGACCGTTCGATCTCTTCGCTTAACCGTTCCTCATCGATCATCTCGATGGCCCGTTCCGCCGCCGCCGCCGTCTCGGGCTGCACCCGGGACGAACTCCTGGCGAGGAATTCCAGGTCTTTCTCGAGGCGTTCGAGGTCCGAACGGATTTCCTCCTTCGCCCCCTCCAGACCCCTCATACGATCGCGCAGGAACCGGTCCAGGCGCCGCTCCTTCGATGACTCGTTCAACCCGCCACGCCTTGAATCGATCGCGTCCAGGCGATTGAGAATGCCCTCGAATCCACCCTCTTTCTCGTTCTTCAGCGCGTTGACGTTCCGTTCGAGCTGTTCCTGCCGGACGGCCAGCTGGTCCGCTTGCTTTACGGCTTCCCGCGCCAGCCGCTCCAGCGACGCCCCTTGGGCCCGCTGCAATTGGCTGGATGCGTCAGCCAGATGGCGCGCGGCCTGGGCACCGCCCTCCGCCGCCGTCTGGAGGCGGTCCCTGCGCAGTTGTTCGATCGATTCGCCCATCGACTCGGAACTCTCGCGCAGGTCGCGGTCCGCCTGGTCCAGCATGGGACGTTGCGCCCCCGATTGCGTGCCGCGGGCGTCCGAGGGATTCCTGGCCCCGGAAAGCGACCGCGCGATCTCCTCCGTCTCCGCCCTGAGATCCCGCTGGGTCCTGGTCAGCCGGTCCAGTTCCCTTCGGCGCTCGGCTTCCGGGCGTTCTTGGTCGTCCGCCAGCTTCTGCATCCGCTCATTCACGCGCTGTTGGCGCCGGGCCAGGTCCTGGACCCGCTGCTGGTGTTCGTCGATGCTCTGCTCCCGCTCCCGTTCCAGGGCCGGTTGGTCAGGGACCTCGTACCTGTTTCGCTCGTCGTCCAGCTCGAGTTCGGAGGTGTCCGACATGTCGAGCGGCGCCCTGCCCGACATACTGCGTTGCTGGCTCACCGTGAACTCCCGCATCTGCGCATCGAGCCTCGTGAGGTACATGAGCGCCTCGCGTTCGTGGGCCAGGGCCTCGTCGATTTCGTCGGAGCGAAGCGCTTCGGAAGCCGACGCCATCGGCGTCTGCGCCAGTTCCAGCGATTCGACCATCTTCATCGCTTCCTGCGAGATGCCGACCATGAAACGCATGAACATGAGCGCTTCTTCCACCTGCCCCCGCAGTCCGTCCTGTACCGCCGCGATGGCCTCGAGGTCCTCTTCCACCCGGGTACCGGGTTTCGCCGCGAGCGTCCGTTTGACCCGCCACGTCGCCGAGATGATCTCCTTCTGCTTGCGGGAGAGCTGTCTCGTCTGCATCACGTCGTCCCCTGCTCCTCCCCCGCCGCCCCCGCCTCCACCTTCAGCC